>NZ_VOAR01000003.1:0-562 GCF_008000495.1 Campylobacter sp. 2014D-0258 | reverse complement strand
AAACTCATACCTTTTTTATGGGCTTGTGAGAATTTACTTGATAAAGATTTAAATAAACCTTTTGAAAAATTAGAACCTTTAAGTTTAAATAAACAAAATGAGTTTTTACTTAAGGCTTATTATAAAGTTTATCAAAGTATTAAACATTGTAGAGATTTTAGTAAAATACTCAGCAATGATTTTAACAATATACAAAATATATATTTAAATTTAAACAAAAAAGAAAATGATTTAAACTTGGCTATTAGAAAAATAGATGAATTTAAAAATAAATTAGAAAATATCAAACAAATGCAAGATTTATATGAAATTTTACAACCTCTGCGTACTCAATTTGAACTTAATCTTGCTAGAATTTATGTTTTAAATCCTAAAACCAAAGAAGATGCTTTTAATAAAAGTATTCTTTGGATAAAAGAACATTTAGAATTTATGGAATTAGTTTATGGGCATATTAAAGCACAAGAAAATGCTTTACTGATTAAAAATTTACTTTCACAAGCAAAACTTAAAGAAAGTAAATTAGATAAATGGATGGAAAGGGTGAGAAGGTGAAAGAAGA
>NZ_VOAR01000021.1:0-232122 GCF_008000495.1 Campylobacter sp. 2014D-0258 | reverse complement strand
AAGCAAAGTAGGTGGAGTAGAATTTGGAAAATTTGCTAAACTCAATGTCAATCTTAACAATGCTTATTTCCTTAATGATACCTTTACTCATCTTTTTAGTTTAAATTATCAACAAGTTATCAATGGAGCTACATTAGATAGTAGTGAAACTATATCTTTAGGAGGTCCTTATGGAGTAAGGGCTTATAATAATGGAGATGGAGAAGGAGATAATGCTGTAGTGGCTAGCTTTGGACTTAGAATGGCTACTCCTTTAAAAGATTTTTATATCACTCCTTTTTATGATATAGGTTATTCTTGGTATGAGAATGATTCTAAACTATATAGAGCAAGTGAAACAAACTATATGGATGCTTATGGTTTGCAACTACTTTATAATAAAACAGGGAATTTTTATGTTAAGCTTGATTTAGCTAGAGCTTTAAAGAAGTATAAACTAGATGATGATTATAGTTCTAAAGCTTATGTAAGCTTTGGGAAGTATTTTTGAGTTTTAGCAAGAAGTTTTTCTTGCTAAGGGTGAATTTATAGAATTTAAAATAAATTCCATAAATTCATCACTATCATTAGGGCAACTTATCAAATCATAATTGTATTTTGCTAAATGTTTATACTCCATACCTAACTCAAAAATCGTTTCAGAACAATCAATGCAAAAAGAAATAGGGTAAATCAAAGCTTTATCGTTTAAATTTGCCAAAACATCGCTTGTATTTGGTTCAAGCCATTTTACAGGGCCTAGTTTGGACTGATAAGCTAAAATAAATTCATCAAAATGATCTTTTAGCTTTTCTTTTAAAATTTCTACATGATCATTTACATGCTTTTCATATAAATCACCTTTATCAATAATGCTTTGTGGTAAAGAATGCGCTGAAAAAATCAAAATTTTGGCATCAAATTTACTTTTTTTATCCAAAATGTGCGAAACTATCATCTCATTATAAAGCTCATTTTTGTAAAAAATATCTATAGTTTTTACTTTTGCTTGAATTTTTTGCTTTGAAATTTCATTTTGCAGAACTTCTAAAGATGAAGTTACTGTGGTGCAAGAATGGTGCGGATAAAGTGGAAAAAGAATGATTTCATCACTTTCATTTAAAGTGTATTTTTGCAAAATTTCTGTGGCAAAAGGAGGCACATAAAGATTTACAAAATCAAATTTAAATTCATCTTGTTTTAAATTAAGCTTGTTACATAGGCTTTGAGTAAGTTCGTTTAAAGGGGATTTTCCACTCATTTTTTTATAGTTTTCTTGCATGGCTTTAACGCGAGCCTTTGTTATGATCCATGCTACAAATTTTCTTAAAAATCGATTTTTGATTCCTAAAATATAAGGATCATTAAACATATTTTTTAAAAAAACTTCACAATCTTGTAAATTCGTAGCTCCGCCCATATTTAAAAATAAAACTAATTTCACGCAAACCTTTCTAAAATTTCTTGAACTTTGTAAGCATCGCTCGTACTGGCTAGATGATTGGGTTGATTATCGATAAGTTTTAACAAAGCTTCGTGTTCTGAAAAAAGTGGACTTTGTTGAGTAAGTTCTATAAAATTTCCATCTTTTAATAAAGAAAAGTCATTTAAATTGGCTTCATAAAAATGATTTTTAGTAATAAGATGAATTTTTCTTAGTTTTTGTGTGCTATTCCAGCTTTGATGTATACTAGCAATACATTTTTCAAGCCCACATAGAATAATGCTTTCACTTTCTCTTGTTTGATCTTGGGTGTATTTTTTAAGCAAATTGGTTTTTGTTATTTCTTGTTTGCTTAAAAAACAAAGCAAATCAAGATCATGTACAGCCAAATCTTGCAAAATCCCTACATCGCTGATTCTTTGCGGGTAGGGTGAAAATCTTTGTATGTTAATGCTGATAATTTCTTCATTTTCAAGCTCTTTTTTTAGGGCTAAAACCGCAGGATTAAATCTTTCACAAAAACCTACGCCTACTTTTACGCTGTATTCTTTAGCTAAATTTGAAATTTCGTCTATTTCTTTTAAATTTAGAGCTAAAGGCTTTTCGATTAAAACGCATTTGCATTGTTTAAAAACTTTTTTTGCTATTGCTAAATGTGAATTTGTAGGTGTTGCTATGATGATAATATCATTATTTTGATTTAAAAATTTATCCAAATCATCATAAAAAATATCATCAAAAATATTTAGATTTGGATTTTTGCAAAGATCAAAAAGTGCATTAAGTTTAAAATGAGAATTTTTACTAAGTTCATTTAAGTGGTTTTGCCCCATTTTTCCAAGGCCTATGATACCTATTTTCATGGAATTAATCTTTAAAAATACAAATAACTTGCTCTTGCTCTTCTTCACTTAAAAAAGGTGAAAAAGGCAAAGATAAGATGTGTTTGCTTGCGTATTCTGAATTTTTAAGTTCTAAATTTGAAAACTCACTAAAGCAAGGTTGTTTATGCAAAGGGGTTGGATAGTGTATAGCATAAGGTATATTAGCTTTTTCAAATTTTTGCAATACGCTAGCTCTATCTTCAACTAAAACGCTGTATTGTGCATAAGCGCTAAAAGCATTTGGATCAATTTGCGGAATTTGGCAGTTTTTTAAATTTGCATTATAAGTTTGTGCTAATTTTTGTCTTTTGTCTAATTCTTTTTCTAGGTATTTTAACTTAACATTTAAAATCGCCGCTTGCAAGGTGTCAAGGCGTCCATTTATACCTATAAATTCATGTTTATAACGCTGAGCTTGTCCGTGATTGAGTAAAATTCTTATTTTTTTAGCAATTTCATCATCATGGCAAAAAATAGCCCCACCATCGCCATAAGCTCCCAAAGGTTTTGAAGGAAAAAAGCTCGTGCATGAAATTTTAGCTATGGAGCAGGATTTTTCTCCTTTGAAACTTGCACCAAAACTTTGTGCACCATCTTCGATTAAAGTGATATTTTTATTTTTTAAAATTTTTTCTAAAGCCCTTAAATCACTCATTTGTCCAAACATGCTTACTGCTATAACGGCTTTGGTTTTTGGGGTTATTGCTTTTTGCACTGCTTCAAAATCAAGATTGTAATTTGATAAATTTATATCTACAAAAACAGGTTTTGCACCTACTAAGGCCACAACTTCAGCTGTTGCTATGAAAGTAAAACTAGGCACTATAACTTCATCATCTTTGCCAATATCTAAGGCTCTTAAGGCAAGATATAAAGCACTGGTTCCACTTGAACAACCTATAGCGTGTTTAACACCTAAAAAATGAGCTAAATTTTGCTCAAATTCGTTAAGCTTTGCACCGCCTATAAAAGAAGAGCTTGATAAAACGCTTTCAATTTCAGCATTGATTTCATCTTTGTATGCGAGATATTGGGCTTGAAGATTGATAAAATTCATAAAAAACCTTAGAGAAATAAAATTAAATAAAAATGTTTATTGTATTTTAGTTTTACTTAATTTAAAGTAATTTTGGTATGATATGTTTTTATAAAAATTTCTTTAGGAAAATTCATGGATATTAGAAAAGCTTATTTGGATTTTTTTGCATCAAAAGGACATGAGATAACCCCATCAAGCCCTTTAGTTCCTGATGATGCAACTTTACTTTTTACTAATGCGGGTATGGTGCCTTTTAAAAGTATATTTACAGGAGAAATTCCACGCCCAAACCCTCCACGCAAAACAAGCTGTCAAACTTGTATAAGAGCGGGTGGAAAGCACAATGACTTAGATAATGTAGGATATACCGCACGCCATCATACTTTTTTTGAAATGCTTGGGAATTTTAGTTTTGGAGATTATTTTAAAGAACAAGCCATAGCTTATGCTTGGGAATTTGTAACTGAAGTTTTAAAACTACCTAAAGATAGACTTTATGTAACCGTGCATGAAAACGATGATGAAGCTTTTAATCTATGGCAAAAACACATTCAAAAAGAAAGAATTTACAAATTTGGCGATAAAGATAATTTCTGGCAAATGGGCGATACTGGTCCTTGTGGTCCTTGTAGTGAGATTTTTTATGACCAAGGAGAAGAGCATTTTAACTCAAGCGAAGATTATATGGGCGGAGATGGAGATAGATTTTTAGAAATCTGGAATCTTGTTTTTATGCAATACGAAAGAAGTGCTGATGGAGTACTTAGCCCACTACCAAAGCCAAGCATTGATACGGGAATGGGACTTGAAAGAGTAACAGCGATTAAAGAAGGTAAATTTAGCAATTTTGATAGCTCGCTTTTTATGCCAATCATCAATGAAATTTCAAAACTTTGTAATAAAACTTATATTTATGAAAGCGGAGCAAGTTTTAGAGTCATAGCTGATCATATAAGATCAAGTGTATTTTTACTTGCGCAAGGGGTAAGTTTTGATAAAGAAGGTAGAGGTTATGTTTTGCGTCGTATTTTGCGTCGTGCTTTAAGACATGGATATTTGCTAGGTTTTAAACAAGCTTTTATGTATAAACTAGTTGATGTTGTGTGCGATTTAATGGGCGGACATTATACCTATCTTAATGAGAAAAAAGACTTTATAAAAGAACAAATTCGCCTTGAAGAAGAAAGATTTTTAAGCACTATAGAAAATGGGATTGAAATTTTTAATGAAGAGCTTAAAAACACTAAAGAAATTTTTAGCGGAGAAGTAGCCTTTAAGCTTTATGATACTTATGGTTTTCCGCTTGATTTAACGGCTGATATGCTAAGAGAAAAAAATCTTAAAGTTGATGAAGAAAAATTTGAACTTTTAATGAATGAGCAAAAAGCACGCGCTAAGGCTTCTTGGAAAGGAAGTGGAGATAAAACTACAAGCGGAGATTTTAAAAACTTGCTTGAAAAATTTGGAGAAAATCATTTCGTAGGTTATGAAAAAGCAGAATGCGAAAGTAAAATTTTAGCCCTTTTAGATGAAGATTTTAAAGAAGTTTCCACCCTTAAAGATGCGGGTTGGGTGATGCTTGAAAACACACCTTTTTATGCAACAAGTGGGGGGCAAAGTGCTGATAGTGGATTTATAGCTAAGCGTGAAGTTTTAGATACGCGAAAGTTTTTTAATCTCAATCTTAGCTTTGTAAAAGCAGGCGAAGAACTAAAAGTTGGCGATATAGTTCATGCAAGAATCGATACAGAAAAAAGAGAGCAAATCGCACGTCACCACTCAGCTACTCATCTTTTACACCATGCTTTAAGAGAAATTTTAGGTTCTCATGTAAGCCAAGCAGGATCTTTGGTTGAAAGCAATAAACTAAGATTTGATTTTACTCATCATAAAGCTTTAAGCAAAGAAGAGCTAGAAAGCATTGAAAAAAGAGTTAATAAAATGATTATAAACTCAAGCGAAGCTATCTTAGAAAATATGCCTTTAGAAGAAGCTAAAAAAAGCGGTGCTATAGCATTGTTTAATGAAAAATACCAAGGCAATGTGCGTGTTTTAACTCTAGGTGAAAGCAAGGAACTTTGCGGAGGAACCCATGTTAAAAATACTGCTCAAATAGGAAGTTTTTACATAGTTAAAGAAAGCGGTGTGAGTGCTGGAGTTAGACGCATTGAAGCTGTGGTTTCTAAAGCGGCTTTAGAATTTGTAAAAAATCAATTTGAAGAACTTTCTAAAGCAAAAGATGAACTTAAAAATAATGATATTTTAAGCGGGGTTAAAAAGCTTAAAAATGAAATTTTAAGTTTAAAAAATGAGCTTAAAAATTCAAGTAAAACCGAGCTTGATTCTAAAAATATCCAAGGTGTTGAAATTTGCGTAAAGCGTATAGATAATGGCGATATTAAAGCTATGATTGATGATTTTAAAAATAAATTTGCTAAAGCGGTGATTTTACTTATTCAAGTAAAAGATGAAAAAATCACTTTAGCAGCTGGTGTTAAAGATGCACCTTTAAAAGCAGGAGCTTTGGTTAAAGAAGCGGCGCAAATTTTAGGTGGAAATGGTGGCGGAAGAGATGATTTTGCTACTGCAGGTGGAAAAGATTTAAGCAAAATCAATGAAGCTTTAAAACAAAGCTTAGAAACGATAGAAAAAGCACTTTAATGTTAATTCTTGCTTCAAGTTCCATTTCAAGAGCTAACTTGCTTAAAACCGCAAAGATTGATTTTAGGCAAGTTAGTTTTGATTATGATGAAAATTTAGATAAGAATATTTCACCTTTTTTATATGTTCAAAAAATAGTTCTTGAAAAAGAAAGACAATTTTTAAGTACTTTAGGCAAAGATTTTCAAAACCAAAATTTGCTTTTTGCAGATAGTATAGTTTGTATAGATGAAAAAATTCTTACCAAAGCAAAGAATAAAAAAGAAGCTTATGAAATGCTTGCCTTGCAAAATGGCAAGTATGCAAGTATTTTATCGGCTTTTTTGCTTGTAAAACCTGAAAAAAGAGTTTTTTCTCTTTCAAAAACTACGCTTTATTTTAAAAATTTTGATGAAAATGCTTTAAGAGATTATGTAGAAAATGATCTTTATAAAGGCAAGGCGGGTTGTATTATGTGTGAGGGTTTTCATCAAAATTTCATCACCCACCAAGTAGGAAATCTAAGCACTGCTTTAGGGCTTGATATCCAAACTTTAAAGGCTTATTTATGAAAATATTAAAATATATTTTTTCATTTTTTACTCTTTTGTTTATAGCTGGATTTATTTATGTGGCTTATCTTTTCACAAGTGCTGATACTGAGGGTTATACTTTTAAAGAATACAAACCTCCTCTTACAACACAAATTTACGATAGAAATGGCAAGCTTGTGGCTAATATTTTTGAACAGCATCGTTTTTACGCTCCTTATGAAGAGCTTCCTCCACGCCTTATAGAAGCTTTAGTTGCTATAGAAGATACAAGCTTTTTTGAACATAATGGAGTTAATATCGATGCCATTTTTAGAGCTGCTGTAAAAATCATAAAAAGCGGTGGAAAAACCATGGAAGGAGCTTCCACTCTTACCCAGCAATTTATTAAAAACACAGAATTAACCCCAGAAAGAACGATTACGCGTAAAATTCGCGAAGCTTTGCTTGCTTATAAAATGGAAACCATTTTAACTAAAGAGCAAATTTTAGAAAGGTATTTAAATTTTATCTTTTTTGGACATGGGTATTATGGAGTAAAAACCGCATCTTTGGGGTATTTTCATAAAAATTTAAATGAATTAAGCCTTAAAGAGATTGCTATGTTAGTAGGTATGCCAAAAGCACCTAGCAGTTATGATCCTACAAAGCATTTAGATCTTTCCATCTCAAGAGCAAATAATGTTATTTCAAGAATGTATAATCTAGGTTGGATTTCAAAAGCAGATTATGATACAGCCATTAAAGAAATTCCGCAAGTTTATGATGATACGCTTACTCAAAATGCTGCTCCTTATGTCGTAGATGAAGTGATTAAACAATTAAGCCCTAATATCAAAGACTTAAAAACAGGTGGATATAAAATCATTTTAAATATAGACTTAGATGTTCAAAATATGGCGCAGAATGCTTTGAAATTTGGTTATGATGAGATAGTAAAACGCGATAAAGATGCAAATTTAAGCACTTTAAACGGAGCTATGGTCGTGGTAAATCATCAAAGTGGCGATGTTTTAGCTTTGGTAGGTGGGGTTGATTATGAAAAAAGTAATTATAACCGTGCTACTCAAAGTATGCGTCAACCTGGAAGCTCTTTTAAACCTTTTGTGTATCAAGTGGCGATTAATTTAGGATATTCGCCTATGAGTGAAATTGCTGATATTTCTAGAATTTTTGAAGGTGGAGCGGGTAATAATGAGGATTGGAAACCTAAAAATGAAGGGGGTAAATTTTTAGGTTTAATTACCTTAAAAGAAGCTTTAACAAGATCAAGAAATTTAGCTACCATTAATCTCGCACTTGATATGGGGCTTGATGTTCTTTACTCTAAACTAATGGAATTTGGATTTAAAGATATACCGCCTAATTTATCAATCGTATTGGGAAGTTTTGGTATTTCTCCTTTGGAGTATTCGAAATTTTATACCATGTTTGGGAACTATGGTACGATTAAAGATCCTCAAATTATCAGACAAGTTCAGGATAAAACCGGTAAAACCATCATGGAATTTAACTCAAATGAGCGTAAAGTCAGCGATGAAGCGCAAAGTTTTCTGGTTTTAGATATGATGAGAAATGTTGTTGAAAAAGGCACAGGACGCAATGCAAGAGTAAAAGATATAGAAATAGCAGGAAAAACAGGAACAACGAATAAAAGTGTTGATGCTTGGTTTTGTGGACTTACGCCTGAAATAGAAGCAATCATTTGGTATGGAAATGATAATAACAAGCCTATGCGTTATACAGAAGGTGGGGCTAGAACAGCTGCTCCTGTGTTTAGAGAATTTTTAACTCAATATATAGAAAAATTCCCTGATACAACTAGAAAATTTAGCATTCCTAATGGGGTTTATCGTGGAAATTATAAAGGAGAAAGTGCTTATTATACCACCAAATCACCATTGCCAAAAGCAAATATGAAATTTAATGAAAGCGAGATTATATTTTGAAAGTAGAAAGATCTACTTTCAAAATGATTAAGCTTTTTTGATGATTATTTCATCATCTTTTGCATCAATGATAATGCTATCATTTTCATGAAGTTCATCAGCAAGTATCATATCGCTTAATTTATCTTCTATAAGATCATAAATAGCTCTTCTTAAAGGTCTAGCACCAAAATCAGGGTCAAAACCATCTTTAGCGATTAAAAGGGCTGCATTTTCGCTTAAACTTGCTTTTATGCCTTTGTTTTCTAAGCTCATTTGTAAATCTTTAAATAAAAGCTTAACTATTTCATAAGCTTCATCTTTTCCAAGTGGATTAAAGGTGATAATATCATCTAAGCGGTTTAAAAACTCAGGTTTAAAGAAATTTTTTAACTCATTTTTTACTGCATCTTCTTGTTCTTTTCCGCTTAAATTCATAATAGCACTTGAGGCGATATTAGAAGTTAAAATGATAATGGTATTTTTAAAATCCACTGTTACACCTTTGCTATCGGTTGCTCTACCATCATCTAAAATCCCTAAAAGCACATTAAATACATCTTTATGCGCTTTTTCAACTTCATCAAACAAAAGCACACTATAAGGTTTTCTTCGCACAGCTTCAGTAAGCTCTCCACCTTCTTCATGTCCTATGTATCCTGGAGGTGCACCTAAGAGTCTTGAAACACTATGTTTTTCCATGAATTCACTCATATCAAAGCGAATCATTGCTTTTTCATCGTCAAATAAAAATTTTGCCAAAGCTTTAGCTGATTGTGTTTTTCCTACCCCTGTTGGCCCTAAAAATAAAAAGCTTCCTATAGGTTTATTATCCGCATTAAGCCCTGCTTTGTTGCGTTTAATGGCTCTAGCTAAAGCACTTAAGGCCTTATCTTGTCCTATGACACTTTCTTTTAAATGTTTTTCCACTTCTAAGAATTTTTGTTTTTCGGAAGTTAGCATTTTTTGCACGCTAATACCCGTCCATTTGCTTAAAATTCCAGCAACCAAATCCTCATCCACTTGATTTTTAAGCAAAACTCCATTTTCACTCATTTTTTTCCATTTATCTTCTAAAATTTCTACTTCTTTTTCAAGACTTGGAATTTTTCCATACTCTAGCTCGGCTGCTTTTTGAAATTCACCTCTAGCTTTAGCCAAAGAAGCTTCATTTTTAAGCAGATCAATTTCTTTTTTCTTAGCACTTATGCCATCAAAAACACTTTTTTCATTTTCAAACTGTGAATTTAAGGCATTTTGTTTTTCTTTTAAATTGGCTAGTTCTTTTGCGATTTCATCGAGTCTTTTTTGATTTTTCTCGTCATTTTCCATTTTTAAAGCTTCATTTTCAACTTCTAAAGTTTCTATATCTTTGCGTACTTTTCTTAAAGAACTTGGTTCGCTTTCAATTTGCATTTTCAGTTCAGCTGCAGCTTCATCGATTAAATCAATGGCCTTATCAGGTAAAAAACGATCTGCTATATAACGCTTTGAAAGTTTAGCTGCAGCTACTAAAGCGCTATCATTTATGGTTACATTATGATGAATTTCAAGCTTTTCTTTTATACCCCTTAACATAGCCAAAGCCTCATTAACACTTGGTTCACCCACATTTACAGGTTGAAAACGGCGTTGCAAGGCTGCATCTTTTTCAAAATATTTACGATATTCTTTTAAAGTAGTTGCGCCTATAGTATGGAGTTCACCTCTTGCAAGAGCGGGTTTTAAAATATTTGCCGCATCCATACTGCCTTCACTCGCTCCAGCTCCTACTATAGTGTGAATTTCATCAATAAAAAGAATGATATTTTCACTTTTTATCACTTCATTAACCACAGCTTTTAATCTATCTTCGAATTCTCCTCTGTATTTTGCACCTGCAATTAAAGCACTCATATCAAGAGCGATAACTTTTTTATTTTGCAAAGATTTTGGAACATCTTTTTTGATAATTCTTTGTGCTAAAGCTTCCACTATAGCTGTTTTTCCTACGCCTGGTTCACCTAAAAGTATAGGATTGTTTTTGGTTTTGCGTATTAAAATTTGCATTAAACGCTCGATTTCTTCTTCTCTGCCTATAACAGGATCAAGCTTACCCTCGCTTGCCTTTAAGGTTAAATCTATACCAAATTTATTTAAGCTATCTAAGGTTTCATCGCTTGTTTTGCTATCGATTTTGCGTCCTGCTCTTAGACTTTCAAGCTCTTTTTGAAATTCTCTTAAATCTAAAAATTGCGCCAAAATTTCTTTAATAGAGCTTTTTTGACTTTCACTTATAAGCCAAGTATCCACACTTAAATAACTATCTCCATTAGCACTCATTAATCCTTTGGCATTTTCTAATGAATTTATAAGTTCATTGGAAAAGCGTATATTTTCACGGCTTACATTTGAACTTGTTGCAAGTTTTGAAATTCTGCTTTTAATTTCAAGTTCTAAGGCTTCTTTAGAAATATTTAATTTATTTAAAATTTGATTTAAAATACTTGTGCTATCTACGCTTAAAGCCCATAAAAGGTGTAAAGGTACGACTTCAGTATTTTTAGAATGTATAGCTAAAGATGCTGCACTTTCAAGGTTTGAAAGCATATTATCAGTTAAAAAATCTTGTATATTTGCCATGTTTATCCTTTATTTAGTTTATATATTTGACATTATATAACTTTAGTCATATAATGTCAAGTTAATTGAGTAAAATTTTTTAAATAATAGGACAAATGACTAATTTTTGAATTATTTCATAAACATATCTATAGCCTTGTTTAATTCTTCTATGCTTTGAATATCATTTTCTTCTACAGCATGTACCATGCAATGAGCTAAATGTTCTTTTAAAACTACTTTTGCGGTATTGTTAACTTCGGCTTTTACGGCAGCAAGCTGGACTAAAATTTCACTACAGTCTTTGTCATTTTCAACCATTCTTTTAATAGCGCTTAAATGCCCTATGGTTCTACTTAGACGATTGCAAACTGCTTTAAGATGTTTTTGAGAATGTGTATGAGTATATTTTTCTTGGCACATTGTATTAACTTTCTTTTTGGAATTTTTAGTCTATTTTAACATATTTTTAAGAATTTAAATTTATTTACGAAGTTTTAAGCAATTTTTATTAAAATTTACTCTTTAAACTAAAACTCAATGATGGAGCTTATTTTGAAAACAAAACGATTTTTTGCGGGTCTTGCAGGCTTTGCCACTACTTTTATTTTATGTCTATTTTTAACAAGTCATTTACAAGCTAAAGTTGATCAAAAAGAAGAGCAGGTTCAAAAACGCCTAGAAGCTTTAGATAAGCTTACAAAAACTCTTGCTATAGTAGAGCAATACTATGTGGATGATCAAAATATCAGCGATTTGGTGGATAAATCTTTATCGGGGCTTTTAAGCAATCTTGATGCGCATTCTTCTTTTTTAAATGAAAAAGATTTTAATGATATGAAAATTCAAACCAATGGTGAATTTGGTGGCCTTGGTATAACCGTAGGTATGAAAGATGGCGCTTTAACAGTTGTTTCTCCTATAGAAGGAACACCAGCAGATAAAGCAGGGATAAAATCAGGAGATATTATTTTAAAAATTAATGATGAGGCCACTTTAGGAATTAATCTCAATGATGCTGTAGATAAAATGCGTGGTAAGCCAAAAACTCAAATCACTTTAACCATCTTTAGAAAAGGTGCAACAAAACCTTTTGATGTTACACTTACAAGAGAAATTATTAAGATAGAAAGTGTTTATGCAAAAATGATAGAAAATGAAAACATTCTTTATCTTAGAGTTACAAATTTTGATAAAAATGTTGTAGATGTGGCAAGTAAAGAACTTAAAAAATATCCTAATGTTAAAGGAGTTATTTTAGATCTTAGAAATAATCCTGGTGGACTTTTAAATCAAGCTATAGGACTTGTAAATTTATTTGTAGATAAAGGTGTTATTGTTTCTCAAAAAGGACGCATCGCAAGTGAAAATCAAGAATATAAAGCCGATCCTAAAAACAAAATTTCTGATGTTTCTTTGGTTGTGCTTGTAAATGGTGGAAGTGCTAGTGCAAGTGAAATCGTAAGTGGAGCTTTACAAGATCTTAAACGCGGTGTTATTGTGGGTGAAAATACTTTTGGAAAAGGTAGTGTTCAACAAATCATACCTATTAATAAAACTGAAGCTTTAAGGCTTACTATCGCAAGATATTATCTTCCAAGCGGACGTACTATTCAAGCAGTGGGTGTAAAACCTGATATTGAAGTTTTTCCAGGTAAAGTAAATACTCAAGAAGATGGTTTTTCTATAAAAGAAAGCGACTTAAAACAACATTTAGAAAGTGAGCTTGAAAAAATAGATAAAAATAAAAAAGAAGATAAACAAGAAAATAAAGACAATAAAAATCTAATTAGTCAAAAACAAATCAATGATGACGCACAATTAAAATCAGCTATTGATACTATTAAGATTTTAAATATCAAACAAGGACAATAAAATGACAAAAAAAGAAATGCTCTACGAAGGAAAAGGTAAAAAACTTTTCAAAACCGATAATGAAAATTTGCTAATTAGTGAGTTTAAAGATGATTTAACTGCTTTTAATGCAGAAAAAAGAGGTAATGAAAGTGGAAAAGGCGCATTAAACTGTAAAATCAGTACTGAAATTTTTCATTTACTCGAAAAAAATGGGATTAAAACCCATTTAGTAGAAACTATAAGCGATACAGAACAAGTGGTTAAAAAATGTAAAATTATTCCTATTGAAGTTATAGTACGCAATGTTGCAACAGGTTCTCTTACAAAAAGACTGGGTATTAAAGACGGCACTGTGCTACCTTTTGCTTTGGTGGAATTTTGTCTTAAAGATGATGCTTTAGGCGATCCTTTTATCAATGATGAGCATTGTTTGATTTTAAATTTAGTGCAAAATGAAGTTCAAATTAGTGAAATTAAAAATATGGCTAGAAAGATTAATTCTATTTTAACTCCATTTTTTGACAATAAGAATTTAAGGCTGATTGACTTTAAAATCGAACTGGGTTTAACTAAAGATAATGAGCTTGTTTTAGCTGATGAAATAAGCCCTGATAGTTGTAGATTTTGGGATAAATTTAGTAATGAAAAATTAGACAAAGATAGATTTCGTCAAGATCTAGGTAATGTAAAAATGGCTTATGAAGAAGTTTTAAAAAGAATATTAAATTAAGGAAAAATATGGAAGTTATTGTAAATATTTCTTTAAAAAATGGAGTTTTAGATCCACAAGGCAAAGCAGTGGAAAAAGCTTTGCACTCTTTAAATTTTAATAGCGTTAAAGAAGTAAAAATAGCAAAACAAATCAAAATTTCTCTTGATGAGAAAGATGAAAAACTAGCCAAAGAACAAGTAAAAAAAATGTGCGAAGAATTGTTGGTAAATGGTGTTATTGAAGATTATGAGCTTATAATCGAGAAAGAGTAAAATGAAAGTTGCTATTATTAGATTTCCAGGGACAAATTGTGAATTTGATACAACTTATGCCTTTGAAAAACTTGGAGTAAAGACGCAGATTGTTTGGCATGAAGAAAAAGAATTTGATGCAGATTTAGTTGTTTTGCCAGGCGGATTTTCTTATGGAGATTATCTAAGATGTGCAGCTATTGCAAAACTTGCTCCTGCTATGCAAGGTGTTTTTAATCATGCAAAAAAGGGAGGATATATCTTAGGTATTTGCAATGGTTTTCAAATTTTACTTGAAAGCGGTCTTTTAAAAGGTGCAATGAAGCATAATAACAATCTTAGTTTTATCTCAAAAAACCAAAATTTAAGAGTGGTTTCTAATGATAATGCCTTTTTGAAAAATTTCAAAAAAGATGAAATTATTAGTTTACCAATTGCCCATGGAGAGGGAAATTATTACACTGATGAGACTACTTTAAAAGAATTGCAAGATAAAGATCTTATTATTCTAAAATACGAGCCAAATCCAAATGGTTCTGTATTTGATATCGCAGGAATTTGTGATGAAAACAAAAAAATCTTTGGACTTATGCCCCATCCTGAGCGTGCTTGTGAAAAAGTTCTAGGTAATGATGTAGGTTTAAAAATGCTTAAAGGCTTTTTATCTTGAAAATTTTATTAACTTTAATTTTTAGCATTGTTGTATTGTTTGGCAGGGGTGAAATTTCTGTATTTGGCGGCCAAGATGAAAATATGCAAAAAGAATTACAAAAATTACCCCAAGAAGAACAAAAAATTTATCAAAATATTCCGCCAAGTGATGAAAACAATGACTTTGAAAGCAATGTAGATGATCCTTTTGTAGCCAAAGGGAGTTTGGTTCTTACAAATAATGAATATCCAAGTAGGGTATATGTTGGAGAAGTTTTTCCTATTACGATCTATGCTCGCACTACGGAAAATACAAAATTTGATTTTAACATAAGCGTAGAAAAAACTAACTTATCTTTTTTAAATCCAGATGCAAAATGGGAATTTATCAATAACGAATATAAAACAACTTTATGGTTTGAAGCCAAAAATTCAAATGCTAGTTTGAGTAAAATTTCTATCAAACTTCTTAGAAATAATGAAGCTTTTCAAGAGGCTGATATCAATCTTAATCCTATCAAATTTGAAAATACTTTATCCAATAAAGATTTTTCACACCTTGTGGCAAGTTCTTTGGAAATTAAAAAAGTTAAAGCGAGTTATTTTGATGATGCTAATATCATTATGATGGTAGAACTAAACGCAACCAATACAAATCTTAAAAGCTTTTTTATAGAAGGAATTCAAAAGCAAGGTATTGAAAATTTAAAAGGGGATTTTAATGCTTCTAGTGCTTTTTATTATGCTATTTTGCCATTAAGTAAAACAAATTTTGAATTTTCGTATTTCAATAAGGACAGTAAAAAGCTTGAAAATATAAATTTAAAACTAAAAATTAGTGACGATGAGATCAGCACTCAGAGTGATTTAAATCCTGTAAATAAAGACTTAAATATTTATAAACAATATACCTTATGGTTTTTAGCGGTTTTATTTGGAGCTTTATTTGTATGGAGAAAAAATTACATTATTCTGGCTTTGGCAGTTGTTTGTTTTGCACTTAGTTTTCTTGTAGATACCAATACTCAAAATGCAATTATCAAGGCTGGTTCTAGGGCTAAAATTTTACCTACAGAGCCTTCAACTTATTTTTATACGGCAAATGCAGATGAAAAAGTAGAAGTTTTGGGCAAAAGACAAAATTATATTA
The DNA here is from genome assembly GCF_008000495.1 of Campylobacter sp. 2014D-0258. Classification (NCBI taxonomy): domain Bacteria; kingdom Pseudomonadati; phylum Campylobacterota; class Epsilonproteobacteria; order Campylobacterales; family Campylobacteraceae; genus Campylobacter; species Campylobacter sp. 2014D-0258. The sequence continues at coordinate 216,435 of NZ_VOAR01000021.1, read as the reverse complement.
AAGTATTGTTTTCTGATGGAAAAATAGGTTGGGTTAATAAAGATGATTTACAAAAAAATTAAAGCTCTTTATTTTTGGATTTTTTTTGTTTTAAGTGTTGCTTTGGTGATTTTTTGTTTTTGCTTTACAAAATCTCAAAACACACTTTGGAAAATCCGCAAAATTTGGGCTAAATTTCAAAGATATACTATCTCTTATAAACAAGAAATTATTGGCACTTTTAATCCGCAAGCTCAGATGATTTTAATGAATCATCAAAGTGCTTTAGATATCATCGCTTTAGAAGAATTATATCCTAAAAATTTATGCTGGATTGCCAAAAAAGAATTAGGAGAAATTCCTATTTTCAAAGTTGCTATGAAAAAACCAAAACTTCTTTGTATAGATAGAAAAAATCCGCGTGATTTGGTACGAGTTTTAAAAGAAGCAAAAGAAAGAATTAGCGAAGATAGGGTTTTGGCTATTTTTCCAGAAGGAACTAGATCTAAAAATGAAAAAATGCTTAAATTTCAAAGTGGAGCAAAAATTTTAAGTGAAAAATTAAATCTTAAAGTTCAACCCATTTTAATTGTGGATTCTGCAAAAATTTTAGACACAAAAAGTTTTAGTGCAAGCAGCGGAGTGCTTAAAATCATTTGTATGGATTTAGTCGATACAAATGATGACAAATGGCTTGAAAACACTAGAAAAAAAATGCAAGAATTACTCGATCAAGAAAGAGCTAAGCTTTGCTAAATACCCTTTTAGTTGTTGGTTTTGGGGGATTTATAGGAGCAATCTTAAGAATGTTTTCTATTAATTTAGTGAATAAATTTTTTCCTTATTCTATCAGCCTTGGAACTCTTTTTGTTAATGTTTTGGGTTCTTTTATCATAGGACTTTTGTTTTCTTATGCACAAAATAAAGGTTTATCTCCTTTACTTAAAAGCTTTATAAGTACAGGTTTTTTAGGAGCTTTTACAACTTTTTCTACTTTTTCTTATCAAAATTTACTTCTTTTGCAAAGTGGAAATTATCTTCATTTTGCGTTAAATATTATCTTAAATGTCTTTCTTTGCTTATTTGCCGCATGGCTTGGTTTTATAATTTTCAAATAAATCTTTAAATTTACTTTAGAATTTGTATTTTTTGCTAAAATACCACTTTAAAAAATTACAAAGGAAGTTAAAATGCAATTTCAAACCGAAGTCAATCAGCTTTTACAGCTTATGATACATTCTTTATATTCTAATAAAGAAATTTTTTTAAGAGAACTTATTTCAAATGCAAGCGATGCTTTAGATAAGCTTAATTTTTTAAGCGTAAGTGATGATAAATATAAAAGCTTAAAATTTGAACCTAAAATTGAAATCAAAATTGATAAAGATAAAAAAACTTTAAGTATTAGTGATAATGGTATAGGTATGGATAAAGATGATCTTATCAACAACCTTGGAACCATAGCAAAAAGTGGCACTAAAAGCTTTTTAGAAAATTTGAGCGGTGATGCTAAAAAAGATTCTCAACTCATAGGACAATTTGGAGTAGGTTTTTATTCTGCTTTTATGGTGGCTAGCAAAATCGAAGTTTTAAGTAAAAAAGCTTTAGATGATAAAGCTTATCTTTGGAGTTCCGATGCAAATGGTTATGAGATTAATGACGCAAGCAAAGAAGAACAAGGAACAAGCATTACTTTATATTTAAAAGATGATGAGTTTGCTAATACTTATAAAATCGAAAGCATTATAGAAAAATATTCTAATCATATTCAATTTCCAATTTTCATGGAAAAAGAAGAATTTACTCCTGCTAAAGAGGGCGAAGAAGAAGGAAAAACTGAACTTAAAATTTCTCAAATCAATAAAGCCAATGCTTTATGGAGAATGCAAAAATCAAGCCTTAAAGCAGAAGATTATGAAAGATTTTATGAGCAAAATTTTCATGATTCAAACAAACCTTTACTTTATCTTCACACTAAAAGCGAAGGAAAATTAGAATACAATTCCTTATTTTTCATACCACAAAATGCACCTTTTGATTTATTTCGTGTGGATTATCAAAGCGGCTTAAAACTTTATGTAAAACGCGTATTTATCAGCGATGATGATAAAGAACTTTTACCAACTTATTTGCGTTTTGTGCGAGGGATTATCGATGTAGAAGATTTACCACTTAATGTAAGTCGTGAAATTTTACAAGAAAATCAAATTTTAAAAGGTGTCAAAGAAGCTAGCGTTAAAAAGATTTTAGGTGAACTTGAAAAACTCAAAAACAATGATAAAGAAAAATACTTATCTTTCTTTAAAACCTTTGGTAAAGTATTAAAAGAAGGACTTTATGGTTTTGGCGGAGAAAAAGACAGTCTTTTAAAACTCATGCTTTATAAAAGCACCAAAGGTGAAAATTTACGCTCTTTAGAAGAGTATAAAAATGACCTTCAAGGCGAGCAAAAGGAAATTTTTTATATAGCAGGAAATAATGAAAGTTTATTAAGAACCTCTCCTTTACTTGAAGAATATAAGCAAAAAAATATAGAAGTTTTACTCATGGATGATGAGATTGATTCTTTAGTAACTCCTATGCTAGAATTTGAAGGTTTGAAATTTGTAGCCATTAATCAAGTAGAAGATAAAAATGAACTAAGCGATGAAGAAAAAAATACTTTTGCTCCACTTGTAGCTAAATTTAAAGAACTTCTAAAAGATCAAGTTGAAGATGTAAGACTAACCAGTCGCTTGAAAGATAGCCCAAGTTGTATAGTTTACGATAAAAATAAACCTGATTTTGCTATGCAACAACTCTTAAAACAAATGGGTCAAGAACAAAATTTCAAACCTATTTTAGAAATCAATCCAAAGCACGCTATTTTTACAGGTCTTAAAAACAACGAAAGTTTTAGTGCAGATATAGCAACCCTAGTTTTAAATATGGCAAAACTAAGCGAAGGTATGGGAGTGGATAATCCTGCTGAATTTAATGCAAGCCTTGCAAAAATTATCAATAAGGCTTTTTCATGATAGAAAATATCCCTGCAAGTCTTTGGACAAAGCAAGATTTAAACGCATATCAAATTTTTGATGTGCGTACTCCTTTAGAATGGGAAGAAGGTATTTTACCTAATGCGCAATGTGTGGCTTTATATGATAATCAAGGGCTTTTAAATGCTAAATTTTTAGATGAATTTCAAAGCAAAAGAGATGAAAGTAAAAAACTTGCTTTTATTTGTCGTAGTGGCCATAGAAGCATGGTTGCAGCTGAATTTATAGCTGAAAAATTGGGACTTGAAAGCATCAATTTAGATGGCGGAATGCTAGCCCTTAAGAGTTATTAATGCTAGGAATTTATTTACTCATAGCAGCTTTGTCTTTTTTAGCTCTTTATTTTGCTGTTAAAAAGCTTACTTTAAATATAGACGAGCAAACCCTTTTAGAGCCTATTAAAATGGATGTTTATCCGAAATTTTGCGATTTAATCGATGAAAAAATCAGACAATTTAAAGAAAATGTCCAAAATACTAATTTAGCATTAAAAAATTCTGATCAAAAAGATGAATTTTTAGAAAAACTTGGGGATTTAAGCAGAGAGTTGACTTTCATACAAACCATGAATTTAAGCAATAAAAACGATAGTATCTGGCAAAATGAACTTTTTTCTTTTTTAAAGGAATTAGAAAATTTATTGCTTGAGTATCTAGAAAAAGGCGAAGAAGAAGCCGAAAATTTAAGAGAATTTCTGATGAATGAATTTGAAAAACTAAAAGGTTAGGCATTGCAAGAGGAAAGAAATTCTTTAAAATATTTTAAATTTATTTCATGGAGTATTTTTACTTTAGTTCTGATTTTTATTTTAATTCGTTATGACGAGCTTGCCAATCTTTTAGCAGGAGTGGCAATACTTCTTATTGGAATGACTAATTTAGGTATAGGTTTTAAAGCTTTTAGTGGTGGTTTGCTTGAAAAAATTTTAGCGAAGTCAACCGATACAAAGATAAAAAGTATACTTTTTGGTACTTTAAGTACTTTAATTATGCAATCTTCAACTTTAGTTTCTATTATTACGATTTCTTTTTTGAGTGCAGGGCTTATTTCTTTGGGTGCGGGCATAGGGATTATTTTTGGAGCAAATTTAGGAAATACGGCAAGTTCTTGGCTGATTGTTGGTTTGACAAATATTAAAATTTCAATGCTAGCTATCCCACTTTTGATTATTGGAGTATTATTTTTCTTTCAAAAAGATAGTGTTTTAAAAGGTTTGGGTAATATTTTTATTGGTATAGGATTTTTCTTTTTGGGTGTGGATTATATTAAAAGTGGTTTTGAAAATTTTAAACATATAATTGATCTTTCTCGTTTTGATTTTGCTGGTTTTAAAGGAGTTTTTGTTTTTTTAGGATTAGGTGCTTTGCTTACAGGAGTTATACAATCAAGCACAGCTACAATGGCTATTATTGTCGCTGCTTTACTTGCAGGACAAATCAGTTTGAAAATTCCTTAGCAGCAACTTTAGGTACTAGTGTTGGAGGAGTTGTAACGGCTGTTTTAGCTTCTTTAAGTACCAATATTGAAGGAAAGAAATTAGCGTTTGCAAGTTGTATTTTTAATTTTGGTATAGCTTTTTTAATAGTGCTTATTTTTCCTTATTTTATACATTTTCTTAATTTTTTATCCATTGTATTAAACATAGAAGATATAGCTTTGAAAGTAGCATTATTTCACACTTTGTTTAATTTAATTGGTGTTGTGCTTTTTTCATTCTTTACTCCTCAAATTGTTCTTTTTTTAAATAAGATAGTAAAAGCTCCTAAAGATAAGAATAAAGACAAGCCTTTATATCTTGATAGTAGTTTGGTTAAGTTTAGTGACACAGCCATCGAAGCTTTAAGGAAAGAAAGCGAGCATCTTTATAACAATACCTATGCAATTGTTGCTCATGCTATAGGTTTTAGTCGTAAAGATATACAAAGTGATAAAAGTTTTAAAGAAATTTTAGAAAATAAAAAGTGGTTTAGTAAAAATGTGGATTTGGACTATTTGTATCAAACTAGGATAAAGGTTCTTTTTGAAGCTATTATCGATTTTTCAACTAAAGCACAAGTTTATATTAACGATGAAACAAAGAATCATAAAATTTTTACCTTTAAGATGGCAGCTAAAAATTTAGCCGAAACAACTAAAAATTTAAAAATTATCCAAGCAAATATTAAGAAATATTCTAGTTCTTCTAATGAATTTTTGGCTTTAGAGTACAATAAAATTAGATCGAATTTAGGAGAGCTTTTAAGAAGTATCGAAGAGCTTAGAGTTGTTGAAGATCGTGAAAAGCTTTATTTGATTATTAAAAATCTTCAAAAAGGAAAAGAAATTTTAAAAGAAATCGATACTTTAACCTTGAGCAATGTTGAACATCTTATTTCAGTAAGAAAAATCACAACAGCTGAAGGAATTTCAATACTTAATGATACAACTTTTGCTGCTAAGATTGCTGAAGAACTTATAGGTGCTGTTGAGGTGATGTTTTCTAAAGATATATCAAACTAGTTGTTTGTGCTAGTTTAGTTATTGTCTTGTATAGGCGTTAGAAATTCTTCATTGATTAAAATATCAACAACATCTTTAAACATAGGCAAAGCACTTTGTGCAGCATAATAACTATAAGGTTTAGTAGGATGTCTTACGAGAACTCCGATGGTATAGGCGTGATTTAAATCATTTGCAAAACCAAAAAAGGATGCATTGTAGCGATTTGAGGTATAACCTTGTCTTTCGGCTATTCTTGCCGTTCCTGTTTTACCTCCTGCAATAATACCTTGTGTAATTGCCTTTTTTCCTGTTCCTTTTTCTATAACATTTATAAGAACATTTTGCATCGTTTTAGCGGCTTCGCTAGAAAGAATTTTTTCTTTTTTTACATCATCATCAAGATTTGTAAAGCGTCCATTTTGATAGAATTTTTCAGCTAAACGTGGTGTGATATAAAACCCATCATTGTTGAAAACATTATAAGCTGCAAGGAGTTGTATAAAGGTTGTTTTAAGTCCATAACCATAACTTAAAACAGATTTTTCTATATCTCTTAAGCGCTTAGGATTTGGAATTTCTCCTTTTTGTTCATAGGGTAGATCAATACCACTTTTTTCGCCAAATTTAAATATTTTAAGCCCTGATACGATTTCTATATTGTTAAGTCTTTTAGCAATTTGTATCATGCCTATATTTGAAGAATATCTTATAACTTCCTCCATAGTCATTTTGTCCATTTTGTGATCGTCTTTGATGGTAAAACGTCCTAGCTTGTAAGAACCGCCATAAGTATTAATCACTTCATCCATTTTTATTTTACCAAGTCTTAAGGCTGTTGTAAAGATAAAAGGTTTGATAACAGAACCTGCTTCATAGCCGTATTCTATAGCGCTTGCATTAAGAACTGATAGATCCTTTCCGCGATTTTGTGGGTCATAACGCCTTGAGCTTGCTAGAGCTAAAATTCTTCCTGTTTTGCTTTCCATTACTCCAACTATGATTTCATTGGCTTTTAAATCCTCATTTCTTTGATCTATAGCTTTCTCTATGCTTTTTTGCAGTTTTAAAGAAAGATTTAAATATAAATCACAACCATTGATCTTTTTTTGCTGTAGTGAATTTAGATTTAAAATAATATTTCCACCTATATCTTTAAGTCCTTGAATTTTTTCATTTTGAACAGGGCTTAGACATTCATCGTAGTATTTTTCTAAACCTTTAACTCCTATATTTTTTAAAATTCCACTTTCTGGATCTAATATCATTTTGGTATAACCGATAATAGGAGTAAAAGAATCTTTTGACATGTAAATTCTATCTTCTTCATGTTCGATGATATTTAATCCTCTTGTTTCAACTCTTCCTGAGTTATTTGTAAAAGCTTTGAAAAAACCTTGTATATAAAGTTTTTTAGCAAGATCTTTAAGGTAGCTTGCTTGCTTGGAGTCTAAGTTTTGTAAAAGAACAAAATTATAAGAGCGTTTTTTTTGATTTTGCATTCTTTTTTTAATATCTGCTACTTGATCGTTACTTATCCCACTATAAATTTGAAAAAGCTTTAAAAATAGATCAAATTTATCTTTGTTAATGCTTCTAAGATCAATTTCAGCACGATAAATTTGTTTAGAACTTGTGATAGTAAAATTATCTTTGGTTATAATCGATCCTCTTAGAGCAAGAGCGTATTGATCTTTTTCAGTGTTAGGTATATGACGTTTTGATGTAAGAAAAAAAGTAGAGCTGATAAAAATAATCATAAACAAAAGTGCCATGCAGTAGGCAAAGGCAACTTTTGAAACCCTATTTTTTTTATATTCTTGCATTAGGGTTTAAATTTGAGTTCTTGTGATTTCTTTATAAGCACTGATTGCTTTATTTCTTACTTCTAACATAAATTTCATGCTGCTTTCAGCTTTAGTGATAGCTATAGCTGCTTGATGTAAATCTTTTACTTGTCCTGTGGCAATGTCTGTCATTGCAGCTTCTCCACTTTCTTGTGCTTTATTTAAATCATCGATTTCATTTTTAAGCATCTTGGCAAATTCATCACCAATTCCTGTGGAATTTTGACTTTTGTTGGTATTTGAAATATTATTATTTAATCTTAAATCATTAATATTGTTCATTTTTTATTATCCTCTTAATAAATCAATCGCACTTTGAGCTATAGTTTTTGCACTTGTAAAAGCACTTACATTGGCTTGATAAGCTCTTGTAGCTTCAATCAAATCTGCCATTTCAATAACAGGGTTTACATTTGGATATGCTACATAACCTTCAGCATTTGCATCAGGATGGCTTGGATTATACTTCATACGAAAATCTTTGTCATCTCTGACTACTTTATCCACTACAACACTTTGAATAGCAGGTTTAGCTTCTTCTGGCGAACTTGGATCATTTAAAGGATTTTCATATTTTAAAAAATTATTATCTTTGTTAATTTGCTCATTTAAAAGCTTATCAAAATCTGTTGCTTTAAAAATCACTTCGCGTCTTCTATAAGGCCCACCTTCAGCTGTTCTTGTAGTGTTTGCATTAGCTATATTAGAGCTAATAACATTCATTCTAAAACGCTGAGCACTTAAACCATAACCACTAATATCAAAATCACTTAAGTATGCCATAATTTACCTTTAACTTAATTTAGAGCTTGCATCAAGTATAGAACTAAAGATATTGCTTTGTCTTCTTAAAACTCCATCAAGAGCTGTTATCATAACTGTATTTTTACTCATTTCTGTGGTTTCTACATCTAGATCAACAGTATTTGCATCATTTCTTGCTAAATGACCATCTCTTAAGTAAATAGTAGATTTACTAGGATCAGGGAATTTCCAAGGTTTTTGATGCCCTTCTTCAGTTACGGCTAATTGCAATTCTTTATTATCATTTTTTTTGAAAATTTCATTTGCACGATTTACCAAAGCTGTTTCAAATTCAATATCTCTTGCTTTATAAAAAGGAGTATCAACATTTGCAAGATTGGCATTGATGAGTTGATTTCTTAGATTTCTACCCGCTAAAGCACCAGTGACCAGTTCTTTTGATTTAAATGGGTTAATCATTTTTTATCCTTTTTATAATTTTTAATATTAACAAGCAAATACTGTTCCAATTTAACTATTTTGTATAAAAATATCAAAATTATTTTCCTTTTTGTAAATTTATGGCTTTATTGTGATCATCTATATTTGTGCTAAAAATATGAACTCCAGTATTTTTATCACGCACAAAATATAAATAATCTGTCTTTAAAGGAAAAATAGCTGCACGAATAGCAGCTAAAGAAACATTACAAACCGCTTCTTTAGGTAATCCTGTAAATTTATAGGTATTATAAGAGCTATTATCTTGTCTTATTCTTTGTGGGGTAACTTTTACATGGGAGTAAATTCCATAATTTAAAGTTCCATCCATTTGAAGCTTCATACCTTTTTTAAGTCGATTATAAATTACGCTTGCAACTATAGGCATTTCATTGTCATTAGCAGCTTCTTTTTGTATTACAGAAGCGATGATGATATATTGGTGCCATTTTTTTGGATTATAATCACCAAAAATTTTCTCAGAAGTTTTTTTATTGGAAATTTCAGCATGGTTTAAAAGCATTTGGATGAGTAGATTTTCTGTAATGCCTTTTGGGATTTTATAAGTTTCTGGTAAAAAAACTCCTTCATCATAAGGAGCTTGAGCTTGAAATTCTTTTAAAAGCATATCTTTATCAAGTCCAAGTTGTTTGGCTGCTTGTTCTAAAAAGATTACGCTTGTTTCTCCTGGGATAAGAGTAATGGTTTGAAGCGCTGCTTTAGCAATAGTGAGTTTATGTAGAAATTCAGCCCTATTTAAATCTTTTGTGCCTATGTTGATCCAGCCTGATTGAGGGTGTCCTAAAAAAAATAAAATATATTTATCAATACTACTCATCTGATATTTATTTTGCTTTAAATATGTTATAATTTGAGAAATTGAACCTTGGGGAATAAATACCACAGAATTGCTTTTTAAAGGCTGAGTTAGATAATAAAAAATCCCCAAAACAAATATCAAAAAGAAGTTGCGTATGAAAAAGAAAATTTTATATATTGTTGTATTTTTTGTTGTGCTTATATTAGCTTTGTTTATAGTGCTTAAAAATGGGATTGTCATCTCTAGTATCCAATTTGATTTTTTAAAATTGGAACAATTATATATTAAATTAGATAAAAAATTAATTGTACGAGCAAAAAATATCACTATAAATGAGACTCAAAATTCCGAAATTTCATCACAAATTCACTCTTCTGATAATGCTTCAACAGAGATTTTAAAAATAACAAAAAATTTAAAATATCTATATACTTTTGTTGAAGAGATTGATATACAAAATTTAAATATAAAAGATAATCATGTGCGTATTTTATTTAAAGATAATGAATTTTTTATAGATAATGATTTATTATTTTTAAAATTAACATTACAGCGTCAAAATAAAGAACTTATAGCTGATATTAAAAAACTTTTATTAAAAGATTATGATTTAAATATTGATGGAAATTTAAGTATCAATACTAAGAGTGAGTTTTATTATTTTCAAGGTAGAGCAAGTGGAGAATTATTTGACTTTAACGCAAGTATTTCTTACAAAGATAAAAATTTAGCTTATAAAATAGAAGATTTAAACATTAGAAATATTACGGAAATTTTTAAAAGAGTTAATAAAAGAATAGAACTTCCGCAGAGTTTAAATCTTTGGGTAGCATATAGGGCTAAGGGAGAATTTTATCATTTAGATTATTTGCAGGGCTTTATAGATTTTACTAAAGATAATTATTATTTAGACAATATTAGCGCATCAGGTTATGTTAATAATGTCAAAGTTCGTTTGGATGATAAAATGAATGCTATTGAAATTCCAAAACTCGATTTAAATTTAAACAAACAAAAGCTTGATTTTGTCTTTAATCAAGCTTTCTATAATGGTGCTGATTTAAGTTCTAGTAAGGTTTATCTATATGATTTGTTTGATGAAAAAAAAGCTGGGATTTATTTGCGCATTAAGTCTGATAATCTAAAATTTGACGAAAAACTTGCTAAAGCTTTAGAGGATTATCATTTTTCATTACCTTTTTATCAAAAAAGCGGAAAAATTAAAAGTGATTTAGAGCTTAAAATTGATTTTCATGATAAGGGTGAAATTTCTTATAGTGGTATTTTAGCTTTAGAGAATGCTAGTATTTCTTTGGCTGATTTTAATATTACAAAAGCATTTGTAAAATTAAATCAAAATGATTTAAATATAGAAAATGCTAGTGTTAAAAATGGCTTTTTAGAGGCTGATTTTAATGCTAAATTTGACTTGCAAAAACAACAAGGAAATTTCAATACTCAGATTTCAAGGCTTTATTTTGACAATGGGGAGCTTTTAGATTTAAAAAATCAAAATGTAGAAGTAAAATTAGATTATTCGCAAAATGTTAACATTAGCATTCCTCAGTGGAATTTGATTTTAAATTTTAAAGATGGGCTTGAGGCTAATCTTAATAATCCTAAGATATTATTTTCATTTTCTCCATTACTTAAAAAGTTTGGGTTTATCGATGCTAAAAATGTTTATTATAAAACTTTAAATTTCGAAGATTTTAATGCAAGCGTTAATGATGCTTATTTTAAAAATAATTTACTTATCAACGGTCAAACTCCTTATGAAAATGATAGCTTTGATATTGTAAAAAATAAGGGCATTATGGAAATTCATACTCAAAGTGATACAGCAAGTGCTAAAATAAGTTCTGATAATAAAGAAATTCATTTAAAAAATTTAAGTTATATTTATAGAAAAGATTCCAACTCTTCAAATTCAACATTTGATATTTCTACTAATACCCAAAATATTAGTTTTGGTGGAGCAAATGTAGCTTTAATTTTGCCAGATTCTAATAAAACTTTGGCTTTTGATAGGGTAGAGGCTGATTTAAAAGGCAATGCTTTGGATCTTAAAGGTTCTAGAGGAAATGCAAAATTTGATCTTTATTATTCTTCTAATGATTTAAATTTAAACGTTAGCAATATTGATGATAATTATTTAAATGAGTTTTTACAAAAACAAGCTGTTCAAGATGGAGTGTTTAACTTAAGTATAAAAGGAAGTGGATTGGAGTATTTTGATGGACAGATCGATTTTAAAAATACTTATGTGAAGGATTTAAGAGGTATAAATCAGCTTATTTCCTTTATCGATACTGTACCAAGTTTATTGATGTTTAAATCTCCAACTTTTAATCAAAAAGGTTTAAGTTTGCATGATGGAAAGATTATTTTTAATAGAAAAAAAGATCTTTTAAGTGTTTCAGCTATTAATTTAAATGGCGATAGTGTAGATATATATGGTTTAGGATCAGCAAATTTAAGATTAAATACAGTGGATTTTAGTTTAGAGCTTAAAACTTTAAAATCAGCCTCAGAAGCTATATCCAAGGTTCCAATTTTAAATTATGTAATTTTAGGTAAAAATCAAGAAATTAGCACAAACTTAAAAATAGATGGAAGTATAGATGACCCTAAATTTCATACCGAAATTTTAACAGATACTCTAAAAACCCCTTTTAATCTTATTAAAAATATCATACAACTTCCTGCTAATTTACTTAATTAAAAATATTTAAAGTTTGTTTGAAAACTAAAACAAACTTTAAACTTACTCTTGCATTTTTTTTTATTTGTAATATACTTAAAAATGAAAATAAAAATAAGTATTTTAAAGGACTAAAAATGCAAATTACTTATACCTTGACAGATGAGTCGCCAGCTCTTGCGACTTATTCGTTTTTGCCTATAGTGAAAGCTTTTTTAAGTAGGGCATATATAGGAGTAAAAACCTCGGATATTTCTTTGTCTGGAAGGATTTTAGCTACTTTTAGTGAGTATTTAAAAGAGGAACAAAGATGTGAAGATGCTTTAGAGCTTTTAGGCGAGCTTGTCAAAAGATCGGATGCAAATCTTATTAAAACCCCAAATATTTCAGCTTCTATTCCTCAGCTTAAGGCGGCGATTAAAGAATTGCAAGATAAGGGTTATATGTTACCAAATTACCCAGATGAGCCAAAAAATGATGAAGAATTGCAAATTAAAACAAAATATCAAAAAGTTTTAGGTTCAGCGGTTAATCCTGTATTAAGACAAGGAAATTCAGATCGTCGTTCAACAAAAGCGGTAAAAGACTATGCAAAAAACAATCCTTATCGTGTGGTTGAGTTTAATCCAAACTCAAAAACTCGTGTTTCTTACATGAAAGAAGGGGATTTTTTCTCTAATGAAAAAGCGGTTTTAATCGATCAAGATTGTGTGGCTAATATAGAATTTACAAGCGTTGATGGTAAAAAAGAAATTTTAAAAGAGGGCTTAAAACTTGAAAAAAATGAAATTTTAGACGCTACTTTTATGGATGTGCAAAAACTTCAGGAATTTTATGCAAAAGAAATTAAAGCAAGCAAAGATGATGATGTGCTTTTTTCTTTGCATTTAAAAGCTACAATGATGAAAGTAAGTGATCCTATACTTTTTGGTTATGCGGTAAAAGTATTTTTTAAAGAATTATTTATCGAATTTCAAGATGAATTTGAAAAATTAGGCATTAATCCAAATAATGGTTTAAGTGAGCTTTTAAGTAAGATCGAAAATTCAAGCAAAAAAGATGAAATTTTAAAAAAATACAGTGAAATTTTAGCTAAATCTGCAGATATTTCTATGGTAAATTCAGATAAAGGCATTACAAATCTTCATGTTCCAAGCGATGTTATCGTTGATGCTTCTATGCCTGCAATGCTTAAAAATGGCGCAAGATTGTGGGATAAGGAAGGTAAGGAAAAGGACACAAATGCCGTAATTCCTGATCAAACTTACGCAACTATTTATGAGGCGGTTATTGAAGATTTGCATAAAAATGGTACTTTAAATCCTTCAAAACTTGGCAGTGTATCTAATGTAGGTTTAATGGCTAAAAAAGCTCAAGAATATGGATCGCACGATAAAACCTTTGTGGCTAAAGAAGAAGGAACTTTTAAAATAGTTTCTAACGGTAAAGTTTTATTAGAACATAAGGTTAGAAAAGGTGATATTTATAGAGCTAATCAGGCTAAATTTGATGCAGTGTTAAATTGGATTGATTTAGGTATAGAAAGATCAGAACTTAGTGGAGCCGAAGCTATTTTTTGGTTAGATAGCAAAAGAGCTAGTAATAAAATCATGATAACTTTGGTACAAAATCGTTTAAAAGAAAAGGGTAAAAATGTAGCCATTTTAACTCCAAAAGAAGCTTGTTTAAGAAGTTTAGAGTTAATCCGAGAAGGTAAAGATGTTATTTCTATCACGGGTAATGTTTTAAGGGATTATTTAACCGATCTTTTTCCTATTTTAGAGCTTGGAACAAGTGCAAAAATGCTTTCTGTTGTGCCTATGTTAAATGGTGGAGCTATGTTTGAAACAGGAGCAGGGGGTTCAGCACCTAAACAAGTAGAACAATTAGTCGAAGAAAATCATCTGCGTTGGGATAGTTTGGGTGAATTTTTGGCTTTGCAAGCAAGTTTGGAATTTTATGCAAATAAGTGTGGCAATCATAAAGCTAAGGTTTTAGCAGAATGTCTTGATGAGGCTATAGGCGAATGGCTTGAAAATAATAAAGCTCCATCAAGAAAAGTCAAAGAAGATGATAATAGAACAAGTCATTTTTATTTAGCAATGTATTTTGCAAATCATTTAGCAAGACAGGCAAGTGATATGGAGCTTCAAAGCTTTTTTAAAGATATTGCCCTAGAGCTTTCTTCTAATGAAGAAAAAATCAGAGCCGAATTTAACGATGCACAAGGTGTGAAAGTGGATTTGGGTGGGTATTATAAATTTGATGATGAAAAAGCAAATAAAATCATGCGTCCAAGTGCAACTTTTAACGCTATTTTAGAAAAAATAGGACAAAGATGAAAATCACTGTTATAGGGGCTGGCAATGTAGGTTCAAGCGTAGCTTATGCTTTGATTTTAAGAGAAATAGCAAATGAAATTGTTTTAGTAGATATTAACGAGGATTTGCTTTACGCAAAAGAACTAGAGCTTACTCAAAGCATAGCTGCTTTAAATTTAAATATAGATTTACTTTGCACTAAAGATTATACTCATACCAAAAATTCAGATATAGTGCTTTTTAGTGCAGGTTTTGCTAGAAAAGATGGGCAAAGTAGAGAAGAATTGCTTCAGTTAAATACAAGCATTATGCTTGATTGTGCTAAAAAAATTAAAGATTTTACAGAAGATCCGCTTTTTATTATTTTAACTAATCCTGTGGATTTTCTACTTAATACTCTTTATGAAAGCGGGATTTTTTCATCAAAGAAAATTATAGCCATGGCGGGTGTTTTAGACAATGCAAGATTTAAGTATGAACTTGCCAAAAAACTTAATGTCAAAATGTCAAGAGTGGATACAAGACTTATTGGTTTTCATAATGATGATATGGTTTTGGTAAAATCTTACGCAAGTGTTAAAAATAAAAATATAAGCGAATTTTTAAATGAAGAAGAATTTGAGGATTTAGAAAATGAAGTTAAAACAGGTGGAGCTAAAGTAATCAAACATCTTAAAACTTCAGCTTATTTAGCCCCTGCTAGTGCTTGTATAAGAATGCTTGAGTCTATAAGAAGTGGCGAGTTTTTACCTATGAGTGTGATTTTACATGGAGAATTTGGAGTGCAAAACAAAGCCTTGGGAGTTATGGCAAGATTAGGACTTGAAGGTGTGATTGAAATCATGAAAATGGATCTTAGTTTGCAAGAAAAAGACAAATTAGAAAAATCTTTAATCAAATATCAATATAAAGGAGAATAAATGAACATACATGAGTATCAAGCAAAAGCAATTTTTGTAGACAATGGCATCCCTACCTTAAAGGGAAAAGTTGCATTTAGCGTAGATGAAGCTGTGGCTAATGCTAAAGAATTAGGCGGTAGTGTTTGGGCAGTTAAAGCTCAAATTCATGCAGGAGGCCGTGGTCTTGGTGGTGGTGTTAAAATCGCTAAGAATTTAGATGAGGTAAAAGATTATGCAAGTAAAATTTTAGGAATGAATTTAGTAACTCATCAAACAGGACCTGAAGGCAAACTTGTGCAAAAACTTTATATAGAAAGTGGTGCTAATATAGTAAAAGAGTATTATTTGGCTATTTTGTTTAATAGAATGGCAGAGCAAATTACCATTATCGCTTCAAGTGAAGGAGGGATGGATATAGAAAAAGTAGCCAAAGAAAGTCCTGAAAAAATTGCAAAAGTAGGTATTGATCCACAAATTGGATTTAAAATGTTTCATGGACTTGAAGTAGCGAGAGTTTTGGGACTTGATAAAGATGAAGGCAAAAAACTCATTTCTATGATAGCTAAACTTTATAAGCTTTACATGGATAAAGATATGAATATGCTTGAAATTAATCCTTTAATTAAAACTGCAGAAGGGGATTTTTATGCCCTTGATGCAAAATGCAGTTTTGATGATAGTGCGCTTTATCGTCATCCTGAAATTGCTGAACTTAGAGATACTACTGAAGAAAATCCTGCTGAAAGAGAAGCGGCTGAATTTGGCTTAAGCTATGTGAAATTAGATGGAGATGTAGCTTGTATGGTAAATGGTGCGGGTCTAGCAATGGCAACTATGGATATTATTAATTATAGTGGTGCAAAACCTGCAAATTTCTTAGATGTAGGTGGGGGAGCTTCTCCAGAAACTGTTGCAAAGGCTTTTGAAATTATTTTAAGAGATAAAAATGTAAAAGTTATATTTATCAATATCTTTGGTGGTATTGTTCGTTGTGATAGGATAGCAAATGGAATTTTAGAAGCTACTAAGAATGTTGAGGTAAATATTCCAATTGTAGTGCGTCTTGATGGCACTAACGCAGCAGAAGCAAAGACAATTTTAGATAATTCAAATCTTAAAAATATCAAAGCAGCAACCAATCTTAAAAACGGTGCAGAGCTTGTAAAAAGTTTAGTAGGATAAGGATGGAAAATGAGTATATTGGTTAATAAAAATACAAAAGTAATAGTTCAAGGTTTTACAGGTAAAGAAGCAACTTTTCACGCTGAGCAATGCATGGCTTATGGTACAAATATAGTTGGAGGTGTCACCCCTCATAAAGGCGGACAAACTCATTTAGGTAAACCAGTTTTTGATACCGTTGCAGATGCGGTTAAAGCAACAAAGGCTGATGTGAGCTTGATCTTTGTCCCTGCTTTTGCTGTGGGTGATAGCGTGATTGAAGCAGCTGATGCGGGTATTAAGCTTGCAGTTGTAATCACCGAGCATACGCCTGTAAAGGATATGATGTTTGCTAAGCAATATGCTAATAAAAAGGGTATGAAAATCATTGGACCAAATTGTCCAGGTATTATCACTTCTGAAGAATGTAAGTTAGGAATTATGCCAGGTTTTATTTTTAAAAAAGGTTGCGTGGGGCTTATTTCAAAAAGTGGAACTTTAACTTATGAAGCTGCTAATCAGGTAGTTCAAGGTGGTTATGGAATTTCTACTGCAGTAGGAATTGGTGGTGATCCTATCATAGGTCTTGCTTATAAAGAACTTTTAAGTGAATTCCAAAAAGATGATGAAACTAAAGCTATTGTAATGATAGGTGAAATTGGTGGTAGTTTGGAAGTGGAAGCGGCTAAATTTATTAAAGAAAATATTAGCAAACCTGTGGTAGCATTCATTGCAGGTGCAACTGCTCCTAAAGGCAAAAGAATGGGGCATGCAGGTGCCATAGTAGGAAGTGCTGATGAAAGTGCTGCAGCTAAAAAAGAAGCTTTAAAAAGCTATGGAATTCATGTGGTGGATTCTCCGGCTTTAATTGGTGAAGAAATTCAAAAAATATTAGGTTAATAAAGGAAAAAAACATGAGTATGACAGCTCCAAAAGATACCCCTGTTTGGGTAGATGAGCATAGATGTAAAGCATGTAATATTTGTGTTAGCTATTGCCCCGCTGGGGTTTTAGCTATGCGCGATGATGTGCATGCGGTTTTAGGACAAATGATAGAGGTGGTACACCCTGAATCCTGTATAGGCTGTACCGAGTGTGAGATACATTGCCCTGATTTTGCTATTATGGTGGCAAAAAGAGATGAATTTAAATTTGCCAAACTTACTGCTGAGGCTAAAGATAGAGCTGTAGCCGTAAAAAATAACAAATACAAAAAATTAGCATAGGAAAAATAATGAGAGAAGTTATAGCAACAGGTAATGTTTTAATCGCCAAAGCTGCGATTGATTGTGGATGTAAATTTTTTGGAGGTTATCCTATTACTCCTAGTAGTGAGATAGCTCATGAATTAAGCCATATGCTTCCTGCAAATGATGGAACTTTTATACAAATGGAAGATGAAATTTCAGGTATTAGCGTGGCTATTGGTGCGGCAATGAGTGGGGTAAAATCCATGACTGCAAGTAGCGGTCCTGGAATTTCTTTAAAAGCAGAGCAAATAGGACTTGCATTTATTGCTGAAATTCCACTTGTGATTGTAAATGTTATGAGAGGTGGTCCTTCAACAGGTCTTCCAACTCGTGTAGCACAAGGAGATTTGTTTCAAGCTAAAGCACCAACTCATGGGGATTTTGCAAGTATTGCTATTGCTCCTGCAAGTCTTGAAGAAGCTTATACAGAAACCATTAGAGCGTTTAATTTAGCTGAAAAATATATGACTCCAGTATTTTTACTTATGGATGAAACTGTAGGGCACATGAATGGTAAAGCGGTTTTACCTGATTTAAAAGATATTAAAGTATATAACCGTAAAAAATTTGAAGGCGATAAAAAGGATTATAAACCTTATGCAGCAGGAGAAAATGAGCCTGCAACTTTAAATCCTTTCTTTACAGGTTATCGTTATCATGTTACAGGACTTCATCATGGAGATATAGGTTTTCCAACTGAAGATGGAGTTATAGTGAAAAAAAATATGGAAAGACTCATAGGTAAAATAAAAAACAATCAAGAAGATATTTGTACTTATGAAGAGTATATGCTTGATGATGCTGAATTTTTAATCATTGCTTATGGAAGCGTGAGTCGTTCAGCAAAAGAAGCTATACAAAGATTAAGAGAGCAAGGGATTAAAGTGGGACTTTTCCGTCCAATTACTCTTTATCCAGTGGCTGAGAAAAAAATTGCTGAGGTTGTAAGCAAATTTAAAAAAGTCATGGTAAGCGAGCTTAATATGGGACAATATCTTGAAGAGATTGAAAGAGTAACTTCGCGTCGCGATTTTATTAGTTTGCACCGTGCAAATGGTCGTCCTATCACTCCAAGTGAAATTATTGCTAAGGTAAAGGAGAATATATAAATGGCTTTTAATTATGATGAATATCTAAGAGTAGATAAAATGCCTACTCAATGGTGTTGGGGATGTGGCGATGGTGTTGTTTTGAAATGTATTATCCGCGCGATAGAAAAACTTGGTTGGAATATGGATGATGTTTGTCTTGTTTCGGGTATAGGTTGTAGTGGTAGAATGAGTTCTTATGTAAATTGCAATACAGTTCATACAACTCATGGTAGAGCAATAGCTTATGCAACAGGTATTAAATTAGCCAATCCTAGTAAACATGTTATTGTGGTAAGCGGAGATGGGGATACTTTGGCAATTGGTGGAAATCATACTATACATGGTTGTCGCAGAAATATTGATTTAACCCACATTGTGATCAATAACTTTATCTATGGACTTACGAATTCTCAAACAAGCCCAACCACCCCAAAAGGTTTTTATACAGTAACAGCTCAATTTGGAAATATTGACCCTAATTTTGATGCGTGTGAATTAACTAAAGCTGCAGGAGCTTCTTTTGTGGCAAGGGGTAATGTGATCGAAGCTAATAAGCTTGAAAATTTAATTTATAAGGCTTTAGCGCATAAGGGTTATAGTTTTGTAGATGTTTTTTCAAATTGTCATATCAATCTAGGTAGAAAAAACAAAATGGGCGAAGCTGTAGCTATGCTTGATTGGATTAAAAGTCGCGTTGTGGATAAAGCTAAATTTGAAAGCATGGATTTTGAAGAAAGAAAAGATAAATTTCCAACAGGAATTTTACATGAAGATAATTCTCAGCCAGAATACTGCCACGCTTATGAAGAAGTACGTCGTGCAGCCAAAGAAAAAAGAATGGTGGATTTAGGAGCTTTAAAATGAAATATCAATTAAGATTTGGCGGTGAAGGCGGACAAGGTGTTATCACCGCAGGAGAAATTTTAGCAGAAGCAGCCATTAAAGAAGGTCGTCAAGCTTTTAAGGCTTCTACTTACACTTCACAAGTGCGTGGTGGCCCTACTAAGGTGGATATTATCATCGATGATAAAGAAATTTTATTTCCTTATGCTGTAGAAGGGGAAGTAGATTTTATGCTTTCGACTGCAGATAAGGGTTATAAAGGTTTTCGTGGGGGTGTAAAAGAAGGAGGCATCATAGTTGTAGAGCCAAATTTAGTACATCCTGAAAGTGAAGATTATAAAAAATGGCAAATTTTTGAAATTCCTATTATTACCATAGCTAAAGATGAGGTAGGAAATGTGGCTACTCAATCAGTTGTAGCACTTGCAATTGCTGCTTATATGAGTAAATGTATAGATTTAGATGTTTTAAAAGACACTATGCTTCATATGGTTCCTGCAAAAACTCGTGATGCAAATGCTAAAGCTTTTGATCTGGGTGTAAAATACGCCACTCAAGCAAAACCACATTCATAATAAATTCCGCACCATGCGGAATTTAACTTCTAAAATTTTACACATTGCAAATAAAATTTAAATTTTAATTATTTTAATTTAGCTACTTTTAACGATTAAAATTTTATAATCAAAAACTTATATTTTCAAGGGAAATTAATGGATTTTTTTGATGAAATGTTTAATAAAACTCCAAAAGAAAAATTTATAGAAATTATACAAAATGGAAATTTAGGAGCCTTAGAAAAAGTTTTTGAGGAATTTTTTGCTGATCATATTGCTATGGTGGAACTTTTGGAAAAACAAGGTCTAACAGAAATGGATGTAAAAAATTTCATATTAGAAAATGGTGATTTCATAGAAGAAAGGCAAAATGATATTTATATAGAATTAGGTGCAAAAATTTTAGGACACGAAGGCTAAAATTGTTTAAAATAAGCCCCTATTTAATTTGTATTTTTTTTATTTTTAGTAATGTTTTAGCATCTGAACCAACTTTTGATTATACTTATAAATTTACACTTAAAAAAGATGAGAGAGCTAGTGTGCAGATTAAAGAAATAGGCTATGAAGATAAGGTGCAAAATTTTGATTTTTATTGGACTTTGTTTGATAATACTAATATTATCGTACATTCGAAATTTCGCAAATATCCGCGTCAATTTGTGATGAGTTTAAGAAGAAATTTAGATTGGGTAACTCAAACTTTAATACCTGATTATACTAATCCACACATTGATAGAGCAAGACTTATTTTAGAATTTAGTGGTTATAATAAAGGTTTGGCAACTTTTACGGTTTATATAGAAGATAAGGAATCTCGCTTAATGGTAGAATTTTTAGATCCGAGAAAAAAAGCTTTACAAAATCCACCGCAAAATAATCAGGTTGTTCCTATGATTAATTTTAACGAACCTCAGGTAAAACCATTAACAAGCAAAGAAAATAATAATAGCAATTAACAAGGAAAAGATAGTGCAAAAAATAGATGAATTAATAAAACAGTTTTTACAAGAGCTTGGCTATGAACCTATTTTAAATATGCTTTCAAATGTAAAATCAGGAAAGAAATTACGCTCTAAATTATTATTAGCTATCGCAGATGAGAGTGAGATTGCTTTTAAAATTTGTGCAGCTATAGAATTGATACATCTTGCTAGTTTATTACATGATGATATTATCGATGAGAGTGAATTAAGGCGTGGGGCAAGATCTGTTAATGCTGAATTTGGTACAAAAAATGCTCTTATGTTGGGCGATATTTTGTATTCAAAAGCCTTTTATGAATTAAGCAAAATGGATGCTAGATTTGCAAGTATTATTTCAGATGCTGTTGTAAAGCTTGCTATAGGCGAACTTATGGATGTTGATTTGGGAGAGAAATTTAATATCAATAAAGAAGCTTATTTGAAAATGATCTATAATAAAACAGCTGTTTTGATCGAAGCAAGTGCGAGATGCGGAGCTATTTTGGCTGGATTATATGAAAAAGATTTTGCAGAATATGGAAAAAATTTAGGACTCGCTTTTCAGATGATTGATGATATTTTAGATATTAAGAGTGATGAAAAAATTCTTGGAAAACCTGCTATGAATGATTTTAAAGAGGGTAAGACTACCTTACCTTATATTTATCTTTATGAAAATTTACAAGAACAAGATAGGATATATTTGCAGACTTTATTTAAAAAAGATTTAAATGAAAATGAAAAAGAGTGGTTAAAAACTAAATTTGAAGAACAAAAAGCTTTAGAAAAAGCTATTTTAGAAGCTAAAACTTATGCAAAAAAGGCTAGTAAAGCGATTGAAAAATATGATAATAACAAGCTTAATGATATTATTAAAGCTATGATAGATAGGGAATTTTAATGTATTATTGTATATCTTTTACTCATAAAAATACAGATATTGCCTTAAGGGAAAAGTTAAGCTTTTCCAATGAAGCTAAAAAAAGTGAGTTTTTAAAAATCATTAGTACTCATGAAAATATTGAAGAATGTTTGGTTATAAGTACTTGCAATCGTGTTGAAATTGTTGCTTTTGTAAAAATGGCCTGTGCGGAGTTTATTGTTAAATCTTTGGCTTTGCTTTGTGATGTGGATAAAGATATTTTACTTAAAAAAGCTGATATTTTTGAAGATAGTGGAGCAATCCATCATCTTTTTTCCGTAGCAAGTTCTTTGGATAGTTTGGTGGTTGGAGAAACTCAGATAGCAGGGCAATTAAAAGATGCCTTTGCTTTTGCTGTAAAAAATAATTTTTGCGGAGTACACCTTTCAAGAGCGGTACATAGTGCTTTTAAATGTGCTGCTAAGGTACGCAATGAAACTCAAATTTCTAAAAATCCTATTTCTGTAGCTAGCGTTGCCGTGGCAAAAGCAAAAGAACTTGCAGATTTAACGCAAAAAAAAGCTGTTGTTATTGGAGCTGGAGAGATGGGAGAGCTCGCGGCAAAACATTTAATTGCTGCGGGTGCTAAAGTGATTATTTTAAATCGTGATTTACAAAAAGCCAAAGATTTGTGCGAGAGACTTGGTGTTTTAAGCGAATATGATAGTTTAGAAAATTTAAAAAAATATTTAAATCAATACGAGTTTTTTTTCTCAGCTACCAATGCACCAAATGCTATTATTACAAATTCTTTAATAGAAGAACTTCCTTATAAAAGGTATTTTTTTGATATTGCAGTTCCAAGGGATATTGATATCAATGAAAATGAAAATATATCTGTTTTTGCCGTAGATGATCTTGAGATTGTGGTTCAAAAAAATTTAGCGCTAAGAGAACAAGAAGCTCGTATGGCTTATGGGATAATAGGTCGTGAAACAAGTGAATTTTTTAGATATTTAAACGATTTGGCTTTGATGCCTATTATCAAAGCCATACGCTTGCAAGCTAAAGAATATGCAGATAAACAACTTGAAATTGCGTTAAAAAAAGGATATTTGAAAAAATCTGATAAAGAAGAAGCTAGAAAGTTGATTCATCAAGTTTTTAAGGCTTTTTTACACACACCTACTGTGAATTTGAAACATTTACAAGGTAAAATACAAAGCGATACAGTGATTAATGCTATGCGTTATGTTTTTGATTTGCAAAATAATCTTGAAGGTTTAAATCAATATAAATGTGAATTTGATATGGAGAATAATGATGAGATTTACTAAATTTTATGCACCAAGTTTAAAAGAAGCACCAAAAGATGCGAGTTTGCCTAGTCATATTTTTTTAACGCGTGCGGGTTTTGTAGAACAAATTGGCAGTGGACTTTATAATTTCTTGCCTTTAGGAAAAAGAGTTTTAGACAAGATTAAAAATATAGTTAAAGAAGAAATGGATAAAGCTGGAGCACAAGAAGTAAATCTTAGTTTTATCACTCCTGCAAGTTTGTGGCAAGAAAGTGGGCGTTATAATGTTTTTGGAAAAGAGCTTTTGCGTTTTAAAGACAGAAAAGAAAATGAATTTGTTTTAGGCCCAACACATGAAGAAGCTATGCTTTCTTTGGTAAAAAATAAAATCACAAGCTATAAACAACTTCCTTTACATTTATATCAAATCGGACTTAAATTTCGTGATGAAGCAAGGCCTAGATTTGGGCTTTTAAGATGTCGTGAATTTTTAATGAAAGATGGATATAGTTTTCATGCTAATGAAGAAGATTTAGGGCGTGAGTTTGAGCTTATGTATAAAACTTATTCTCAAGTTTTACAAAGAATGGGGCTTGATTTTAGAGCAGTTGAAGCTGATAGTGGGGCTATTGGTGGAAGTGGTTCTAAGGAATTTATGGTTTTAGCAAAAAATGGGGAAGATGATATTTTAATTTGTGAAAATTGTGATTATGCGGCTAATGTTGAAGCTGCAAAAAGAGTTAAAAAAACTTGTCAAGATGAGCGTCCTGAAGCAAATTATGCGAGTAAATTTCACACTCCAAATATTAAAACCATAGATTCTTTGGCACAATTTTTTAAAATCAATGCTTTTTATACGATTAAAGCAGTGGTAAAAAAAGCTATTTATGAAAATGAAAGTAAATTAGTTGTGTTTTTTATAAGAGGAAGTGATGATTTACAAGAAATCAAGGCGCAAAATGCTTGCAATGCTCTTGAATTAGTTGATGCAAGCGAAGAAGAATTAGAAAAAGCTGGTTTGGTAGCTGGTTTTATAGGTTTTGTGGGATTAAAAGATATAGATTTTTATATAGATTTTGAGCTTGAAAACGAAAAGCAAATGATTATGGGTGCGAATGAAAAAGATTATCATTTAATCGGTATTGATGTTGTAAATTTAAACAAAGATCGTTTTAAAGATTTGATTGAAGTTAAAGAAGGGGATTGCTGTGCTAAATGTGGAGCAAAGTTAAAACAAAGCAAAGGTATAGAAGTAGGGCATATTTTTAAACTCGGACAAAAATATTCTAAAGCGATGAATGCAAATTTCTTAGATGAAAATGGCAAAAGTCAGCCTTTTTACATGGGATGTTATGGCATAGGTGTTTCACGCTTATTGGCTGTAGCTATTGAAGCAAGTCATGATGAAAAAGGATGTATTTGGAATAAAACTTTAGCTCCTTTTGTGCTTGAAATTATTGTTTCAAATCTCAAAGATGAAAAGGCTTTAGAATTTGCCAATAAGCTTTATGAGGATTTAACTAATCTTGGATTAGAGGTATTGCTTGATGATAGAAATGAGCGTTTTGGGGTTAAAATGAATGATTTTGAACTTATGGGTTTTCCTTATGCGTTAGTTATTGGTAAAGGATTAGAAAATAATGAAATAGAGCTTATCCAAAGAGAAGGTTTAGTAAAGGAGCTTATAAAAACTGATGAACTTATGGAAATTCTTAAAAAGAAAGTGTTATGAATTATAAATTAAGTTTAAGTCCTTTATTTGTACTTGAAATTATTGCAAGTGTACTTTTTATAGTTTTTTTTGGTTTTGGTAATTTTTTGTTTTTCATACTTTTGAGTATGATTTTTGGTGCGGTTTTATTGGGAATTTTTTGGAAAAATATGCTTGAATTTCAAATGGGTGGCTTAAAGGATATGTTAACACAATTTTCTTTTGTTATCGCAGGATTTTTGCTTGTTTTTCCAGGGATTATTACAAGTGTTTTTGGAATTTTTGTATTTCTTTTTGGTATTGCTTTGAAATTAATAACTAAATCAAAATATCAATACACCAAGCAAGAGTATCAAAATTCTAATGAAGAAATCATTGATGTTGAAATTATAGAGGATAGAAAATGAAGCTTATTATCGCAACAAGAAAAAGTCAATTAGCTCTTTGGCAAAGTGAACATGTAGCCCAAATTTTAAAAAATACACATCAAATTGAAGTGCTTTTAGAAGGTTTTAAAACAAAAGGCGATGTTTTGCTGGATTCTCCTTTGGCAAAAATTGGTGGTAAAGGACTTTTTACAAAAGAACTTGAAGAAAGTATGTTAAGAAAAGAAGCACACTTAGCGGTGCATAGTTTAAAAGATGTGCCTAGTTTTTTTCCTCAAGGTTTAGTTTTGGCAGCGGTAAGCAAAAGAGAGCAAAGCAATGATGCTATGCTAAGTCAAAATTATAAAGATTTTCTTTCTTTGCCAAAAGGTGCAAAAATAGGCACTACTAGTCTTAGACGTAAAATGCAGCTTTTATTGTTAAGACCTGATTTAGAGATTATTTCTTTGCGTGGTAATGTTAATTCTCGTATAGAGAAATTAAAAAATAATGATTTTGATGCGATTATTTTAGCTATGGCGGGAATTAAACGCTTAAATTTAGATAAGCAAGTGAATTTTGTTTATGAATTTAGTAAAGATGAGCTTATTCCTGCGGCTTCTCAAGGAGCTTTAGGTATAGAAAGCATAAATGATGAAAAAATTTTAGAACTTTTAAAATGTTTAAATGATGAAAATGCTTTGATTGAAACAAGCATTGAAAGAGAATTTATTGCTACTTTAGAAGGGGGTTGTCAAGTTCCTATAGGTATTAACGCAGAGCTTTTAGGAGATGAAATTTGTGTGCGTGCAGTGCTTGGACTACCCGATGGAAGTGAAATTTTAAAAGATAAAAGAATGATTAAAAAGAATGATTTTAAAGGTTTTGGAGAGAGTTTAGCTAAAGAATTTATCGCCAAAGGTGCTAAAGAACTTTTAAAAAAAGCTGAGAGTATGATATGAAAGAATTTATTCAAATTTTAAAAGAAAATGATCTTTTAAGGGTAATTGAAGAGCCTGTAGATGTAGATCTTGAAATCGCTCATTTAGCTTATATAGAAGCTAAAAAAGGAGAGAAAGGTAAGGCTTTATTGTTTAAAAATCCTATAGATAAAAAATTAAATAAACAATATAAATTTCCTGTTTTGATGAATACTTTTTGCAATGAAAAGGCTTTAAATTTAGCTTTTGGGCGTGATTATGAAGAGGTGGCTGAAGAAATTTCAAAACTCACCAAGCTTCATATTCCTACAAGTTTTAAAGCAAAAATGGATTTTTTTATGAATTTGTTAAGTTTTAAAAATGTTCCTCCTAAAAGACTAAAAAAAAATAAAGCCTTGTATGATTATGAAATTTTAAACTCACTTGAAGAACTTCCAGTGCTTAAAACTTGGGAAGATGATGCGGGTAAATTTATTACTATGGGGCAAGTTTATACACAAAATTTAGATAAAACTCAAAATAATCTTGGAATGTATCGTTTGCAAATGAGTGATAAAAATGAACTTTTAATGCATTGGCAAATTCATAAAGATGGGGCAAATTTTTATCACGAATACAAAAATGCTGGTTTTAAAAAAATGCCTGTAAGTATAGCCATAGGTGGAGATCCACTTTATATTTGGTGTTCTCAAGCACCTTTACCTAAGGGAATTTTTGAACTTTTGCTTTATGGTTTTATTAAAAAAACTCCTGCAAAACTTACTCCTTGTGAGAATGAAATTTTTGTGCCTTATGATAGCGATATAGTTATTGAAGGTTATGTGGATTTAGAAGAATTTAAAATCGAAGGTCCTTTTGGAGATCATACAGGTTTTTATACTCCTGCTGAACTTTTTCCTGTGATGAAAGTAGAAAAAATTTATGCTAAAAAAGATGCGATCTATCAAGCAACGGTTGTAGGCAAACCTCCTTTAGAAGATAAGATCATGGGACTTGGTACTGAAAGAATTTTTTTACCTTTGCTTCAAACTTCAGTACCTGATTTAATTGATTATAATATGCCTGAAAATGGGGTCTTTCATAATCTTATCTTAGCAAAAATCGATGCAAAATATCCCGCTCATGCGCAACAAATTATGCATGCATTTTGGGGAGTAGGGCAAATGAGTTTTGTTAAGCATGCAATTTTTGTGGATAAAAATGCACCTTCTTTGAAAGATTATGATGCTTTAATTCCTTATATGTTAGATCGTTTTAATACAAAGAAAATTTTAATTTCAGAAGGAATTTGTGATCAATTAGATCATGCTTCACCTAATTCTTGTTTTGGGGGTAAAGCAGGACTTGATGCTTGCGAAGAAATACAAGTTGAAGAGCTTGAAATTTTAGAAGATGAAAAATTACTAGAACTTTTTAAAACTAAGGTAGAACTTTTAAATTTAAAGCAATTTTATAAAGAAAGTAAAAGTCCTATAGTTTGTATTTTGCTTGATAAAAAAGAAAAAATCGAACAAAGTTTTGACAAACTTTTAGAATTTAAAAAACATTTTAGGATTTTAGTGTTTTTAGATGTTGAAAATAAGCTTGAAAATTCTTATATGCTTGTTTGGCGTGTGGTAAATAATATAGATGCTAAAAGAGATATTTTTATCAAAGAAGAAAGACTTGGAGTAGATGCAAGTGCTAAAGGTGAAGCTGAGGGTTATTTAAGAGCTTGGCCTAAGCAAACAGATTGCACTAAAAGCGTGATAGAAGATTTGATCTTGCGTAATATTTTAGAAAATAATCCAGATCTTTTTAATAAATTTGAAATTTTTTAAGATAATTGAGATTTATTTTAAAATTTTGGCACAGTTTTTGCTTATTATTTTTTTATTATTGAAAAATAAAATTTTCTTTATAGGTGTTCATAAATTTATAAATTTGTCGATATAAGCTTTTAACTAGCAATAGGAAATTTTAAAAAGGATTTTAAAATGGAAATATCGAAGGCAAATGGGCAAATGGATACAGCTTTGGCAAACATTAGCCAAAGAACAAGTGAGACACAGGCTAGTTTAAACATTCAAACCGATAGAAGTCAAGGCCAAGAAGGCGATGATGGACAGCAACGAGGTGTGAGTGAAAAGTTGGCTGATATTACAAAAAAGTTAAATGAGCAAATGGATTCTCTAGATACCAATGTTCGTTTTGGTTATAGTGATAAAATCGGTTCTATGTATATTAGCGTGACTGAAAAAAGCACTGGAAGGGAAATCCGTCAAATTCCTAGTGAAGAAGCTATGAGATTAGCTGAGTATTTTAGGGATGTGATAGGAATGATATTTGATAAGGAGAGTTAAAAATGGCATTTGGTAGTCTATCTAGTTTAGGATTTGGTTCTGGGGTTTTAACTCAAGATACTATAGATAAATTAAAAGAAGCAGAGCAAAAAGCTCGTATTGATCCTTATACTAAAAAAATTGAAGAAAATACAACCAAACAAAAAGATTTAACAGAAATCAAAACTAAATTACTAAGTTTTCAGACGGCTGTTTCATCATTAGCCGATGCTACGGTTTTTGCGAAAAGAAAAGTTGTAGGAAGTATTAGCGATAATCCTCCAGCAAGTCTTACAGTTAATTCGGGTGTTGCTTTACAAAGCATGAATATCAATGTTACTCAACTTGCACAAAAAGATGTGTATCAAAGCAAAGGATTAGCAAATGATGGTGGTTTTATTAATGCAAATTTAACTGGAACCACCGATCTTACTTTTTTTTCAAATGGCAAAGAATATACTGTTACGGTAGATAAAAACACAACCTATAGAGATTTAGCTGATAAAATTAATGAAGCTAGTGGAGGAGAGATTGTCGCTAAGATTGTAAACACAGGAGAGAAAGGCACTCCTTACCGCTTAACTTTAACCAGTAAAGAAACAGGCGAAGACAGTGCGATAAGTTTCTATGCGGGAAAAAAAGATTCGAATGGTGCGTATAAAAACGATCCAAATGCAGAAACAATATTCAAAAATCTTGGATGGGAATTAGATACAACGACTCAGACTATTGATCCAGCTAAGGATAAAAAAGGTTATGGTATTAAGGATGCTTCTTTGCATATCCAAACTGCGCAAAATGCAGAATTTACACTTGATGGTATTAAGATGTTTAGATCAAGTAATACTGTTACCGATCTTGGTGTAGGAATGACTTTAACTTTAAATAAAACAGGTGAAATTAATTTTGATGTACAGCAAGATTTTGAAGGTGTGACAAAAGCTATGCAAGATTTGGTGGATGCTTATAATGATTTAGTAACCAATCTTAATGCTGCAACTGACTATAATAGCGAAACTGGAACAAAAGGAACTTTACAAGGCATCAGTGAAGTAAATTCAATACGCTCAAGCATTCTTGCTGATTTGTTTGATTCTCAAGTTGTTGATGGAACTACTGAAGATGCAAATGGTAATAAAGTGAACACTAAGGTTATGCTTTCTATGCAGGATTTTGGCTTAAGTTTAAATGATGCAGGCACTTTGAGTTTTGATTCTTCTAAATTTGAACAAAAAGTTAAAGAAGATCCAGACTCTACTGAAAGTTTTTTTTCAAATATTACTAAATACGAAGACATTAATCACACAGGAGAAGTAATTAAGCAGGGAAGTTTGAATCAATATCTTGATTCTAGTGGCACTGGCAATAAAGGTTTAGATTTTAAACCAGGAGATTTTACTATAGTTTTTAATAATCAAACATATGATTTATCTAAAAATTCTGATGGTACTAATTTTAAATTAACAGGAAAAACAGAGGAAGAATTGCTTCAAAATTTAGCTAATCATATAAACAGCAAAGGTATTGAAGGTTTAAAAGTTAAGGTTGAATCCTATGATCAAAACGGTGTTAAAGGGTTTAAGTTGAATTTTAGTGGAGATGGTAGTTCGGATTTTTCCATCAAAGGAAATGCTACCATTCTTCAGGAATTAGGTTTGTCTGATGTAAATATAACCTCTAAACCTATAGAAGGTAAAGGTATTTTTTCAAAATTAAAAGCCACGTTGCAAGAGATGACTGGAAAAGATGGTTCAATTACAAAATATGATGAGAGTTTGACAAATGATATTAAATCATTAAATACCTCTAAAGACTCAACTCAGGCTATGATTGATACAAGATATGATACAATGGCGAATCAATGGTTGCAATATGAGAGTATTTTAAATAAACTCAATCAACAGCTAAATACTGTAACTAATATGATTAATGCGGCAAACAATTCTAATAATTAAGGATAAAAAAGATGCAAAATAATTTAGCTTATAATGCTTATTCTCAAAATCAAGCGGGGATAGAGTCTCCGCAAAAACTTATTGAAATGCTTTATGAGGGAATTTTGCGTTTTTGTGCAAGAGCTAAAGTAGCCATAAGAAATGAAGATATAGAACAAAGAGTGTATTTTGTAAAAAAAACCACGGCTATTTTTATAGAGCTTATTAATACTTTAAACTATGAAAAAGGCGGAGAAGTGGCACATTATTTAAGCGGGCTTTATACAAGAGAAATTCAACTTTTATCTTTGGCAAATTTAGAAAATAACGAAGATAGAATCAATGAAGTTATAAATGTAACCAAAGGTTTGCTAGAAGCTTGGAGAGAAGTGCATAACAATGAAACAGTGGCTCAGTGATTTTAAACTTGCATTAATCCAAGAAGATGTCAATAAACTTGAAAATTTACTTGATGAACTTGATATGAAAGCTTTTATTAAAAATTTAGCCAAAGAATCGCCTTCAGAAGATTTTTTAAAAGAAAATGCAAATGATGTATTTTATCAAGTTCAAGCTCTTTTGCAAGAAGCTGTTATACTGATTGAACAAAAGAAAAAAACAAAAGCTGTTGAAATTCAAAAATTTCAAAAAGCGTTGACATATTTTAAATCTTAAAAAAGCATAGCGATAAGCCGAGTTCTGTCTTGAATGCTCATTTATCTAGTTTTGTTTTTGCAAACAAAATCAAGCGAAGGGTTAAAACAAAGACGCTAACCATCCCTTCTTGCTGCACATTGGGTTTACATAGCCGAAATTGTTACCAAAATCGCTGGTGGGCTTTTACCCCGCCGTTTCACCTTTTCCACTTGCGTGGTAGTTTTCTTTCTGTTGCACTATCCCTTAGGTTACCCTAGCCATCTGTTAGATGGAATGTTTGTCTTTAGCAGCTCGGACTTTCCTCTCCTAAAAAGAAGCGAGCATTTACTATGCTTTAAATTTGGATTTTAACGTAATTTTACTTATTTTTTCATCAAATAAAATAATTTTATTGTGATATCAATCAAAATTTGATAAAATTGTTTTTTATTTTTTAACAAAGGAAATTTATGGCATCTTATTCAATGGGTGATTTAAAAAAGGGACTTAAAATAGAAATCGATGGAATTCCTTTTAAAATAGTTGAGTATCAGCATGTAAAACCAGGCAAAGGTCCTGCTTTTGTGCGTATTAAAATCAAATCTTTTATTGATGGTAAAGTACTTGAAAAAACTTTCCATGCAGGTGATAAATGTGAAGCTCCAAATTTAGAAGATAAAACTATGCAGTATCTTTATGATGATGGTGAAAATTGCCAATTTATGGATACGCAAACATATGAACAAGTAGCTATCAGTGATGATGATGTAGGTGAGGCGAAAAAATGGATGCTTGATGGTATGATGGTAGATGTGCTTTTCCATAATGGTAAAGCTATCGGCGTAGAAGTTCCACAAGTTGTTGAACTCAAAATCATCGAAACAGCTCCAAATTTTAAGGGTGATACTCAAGGATCAAATAAAAAACCGGCTACATTGGAAACAGGCGCAGTAGTGCAAATTCCTTTTCATGTGTTAGAAGGTGAAGTTATACGCGTTGATACTGTGCGTGGTGAGTATATAGAAAGAGCGAACAAATAATACAAAAAAAAGCTTTTGGACTATTCCAAGGCTTTTTTAAATTTATATAAAATTTATTTTGTTACTTAATTTCTCATTCCATTCTTAAAAATATTTTTTTAAACTTTTCTTTAATTTAAAATTTCTATAATATTTCTAATTCATATTGTGGAGATGGTTGATGGAATGGTTACTTCTTGCTTCTATACCTTTGATTGTTTTAGGTTTTGCTTTAAAGATTAACCCCTTTTTAGTGGTAACTTCAGTTGGAATTTATACTGGACTTGTTTCAGGTTTTGATTTTGTTAAGGTTGTTAGTGATATAGGAAAATCTTTTGTAGATAATCGCTATGTTGCTATAATTTGGCTTATTTTACCTTTACTTGCTGTTTTGGAACGCAAAGGCTTAAGAGAGCAGGCTAAAAATTTAATATCCAAAATAAAAGTTGCCAGTACAGGACGAATTTTAATGTGTTATTTTGTTTTTAGACAAGTTACTGCAGCTTTAGGGCTTTTATCTTTAGGCGGACATGCGCAGATGATAAGACCTTTAATAGCCCCTATGGCAGAAGCTGCAGCTAAGCTTAAATTTAAAAACTTAACACATAAAGATAGTCAAAAAATCAAAGCTTTTTCTGCGGGAACGGATAATGTTGCTGTATTTTTTGGAGAGGATATTTTTATAGCCGTGCATTCTATTTTATTTATTAAAGCTTTTTATGAGAGCAATGGTATTATTGTTGAGCCATTGCATTTATCAGTTTGGGCTATACCAACTGGAATTTTGGCTTTAATTATCCATTGCTCTAGACTTTATTTATTTGATAAAAGATTGGAAAAAACTTATAAAGGGTTGAGTGATGATAAGTCTTGATTTACTTTATTATATTGTAGGAATTTTATTTTTAGTTTTTGGAATTTTAAGTTTTTCTAATCAAGCTAAAGATATAAAATCAAGAATAAGCGGCGGGGTATTTTGGATAAGTTATAGTTTTACTTTTTTACTAGCAGGAGTTTTGCCTCATTTTGTGATGGGTTGTATAGTGATTTTACTAGCACTTATAGCAGGGTTTAATTTATTAAAACCAGCAAAGATCGAAGTTAGCAAAGAAGAAAAAGAATACGAGATAAAACATGCAAATATTTATAAAAATAAACTTTTTATTCCTGCTTTAATGGTTCCTTTGATTACACTTATTGGGACTTTTTTATTTCCCCATTTGAGTTTTTTTGAAAATAAAAATGCTACATTGATGGCTTTGATTATAGGTATAATTATTTCTTCAGTGGTTGCTTGTTTTATGTTTAAGGCTTCTCCTAAAAGAGCCGTTAAAGATGCAGCACATACTATGGATCACATTAGTTGGGCGGCGCTTTTACCGCAAATTTTGGCTACACTTGGAGTAGTTTTTGTTTCTACGGGAATGGGCGATCAAGTATCTAAACTTTTATCTAGTTATATTAGTTTAGATAATGCTTTTATTGCAGTAGCTGTGTATTGTATTGCTATGGCGCTTTTTACTATAGTAATGGGCAATGCTTTTGCAGCCTTTCCTGTGATTACTGCTGCTATTGCTTTGCCGATTTTAATCATACAAATGCATGCAAATCCTGCTATTATAGGTGCGATTGGAATGCTTAGTGGATTTTGCGGAACTTTAATGACGCCTATGGCTGCAAATTTTAATATAGTTCCTGCGGCACTTTTAAATTTAGATGATAAAAATGGCGTAATTAAAGCCCAGTTTATGTCAGGACTTGTTTTGCTTGTAGCTAATATCTTTTTAATGTATTTTTTAGCTTTTAGATTTTAAGGAGAAACAATGGAAAAATTTATAAAACAATTTAGCTTTATTGCACTAGAAAATATTTTTAGAGAATTGCCAAATAAAATTACACATTCTTTTAATGATATCAATGATATTAAACCGCCAAAACTTATGTATCCTATATTTTATGGTTCTTATGATTGGCATTCTAGTGTGCATTCTCACTGGCTTTTGGTGAAAATTTTAAAAGATTTTTCTCATTTTGCCCCAAAGGATGAAATCATCAAAGCCTTAGATTCTCAATTTAGCAAAGAAAAAGCAGAAGGAGAGCTTAAGTATCTTCAAAACCCTGCACACAAAGGTTTTGAAAGACCTTATGGATGGGGATGGTTTTTAAAACTGGCTTTGGAGATAAATTTACTTGCCAAAGAAAATTACAAAGCTGAAATTTGGGCTAAAAATTTAGAAGGCATAGCTGATTTTTTTGTTAAAGAATTTAAGGAGTTTTTGCCTAAGATGGATTATCCTATACGAGTTGGAACTCATTTTAATAGCTCTTTTGCTTTGTATTTTGCTTTAGAATATGCAAGATTTAAAAAAGATCAAGAATTGGAGTATTGCATCATCCAAAGTGCTAAAAAGTGGTTTTTAAATGATAAAAATATGCAAGCCTTAGAGCCTTGTGGAGATGAGTTTTTATCTCCTGTTTTGATGGAAGCGGTGCTTTTAAGTGCTGTTTTACCTAAAAATGATTTTGTAAAATTTTTTAAAGCATATTTGCCAAATTTAGAAGCAAAAGAGCCTGCAACTTTATTTACCCCTGTGAGTGTGAGTGATAGGAGCGATGGTAAAATAGCACATCTAGATGGGCTAAATTTAAGTCGTGCTTGGTGTTTTAAAATACTTTCAAATTTTTGCGATGAAAATTTAAAAATTCTTTTAAGAAACAATGCTACAGAGCATTTTGATAAAGCCATAGCTCATATAGAAGATGATTATCTTGGGTCGCATTGGCTAGGAAGCTTTGCTTTGCTTGCTATGGATGTGGATATTTTATAAAAATTTCATAAGATGAGTAAATTTGTTACTAAATAGATATTTTTTAAATTTAGATTTTGTTTTTATGCTTTGAAAAATATATTTTTTGATATTATAAGCCCTATAATATTTTAAAGGATGATAATGGTTTTTTTAATCATCTCTAGTATTATAGTGGCTATTATTTTGGGCTATATTACTAGACATAATGTTGGAATTTTTGCTATGATTTTTGCTTATATTATAGGAGCTTTTTTTATGGATTTAGCTCCTAAAAAAATCATAGCTTTTTGGCCTATTTCTATATTTTTTGTTATTTTTGCTGTTTCATTGTTTTATAATTTTGCAACCGTAAATGGAACTCTTGAAAAATTAGCTGGACATTTGATGTATCGTTTTGCTAATCATCCTTATTTGCTTCCTTTTGTTATTTTTGTGGTTAGTGCTATTATAGCTGCTTTAGGAGCAGGTTTTTATACAGTTTTAGCTTTTATGGCACCACTTACTTTTTTACTTTGCGATAAAATCGGTTTAAGCAAAATTGCTGGAGCTATGGCTATAAATTATGGTGCTTTGGGAGGAGCAAATTTTATGACTTCTCAAAGCGGGATTATTTTTCGAGGATTGATGGAAAATTCAGGCATTGAAGCAAATGAAGCTTTTGCAAATTCTAGTATTATTTTTGCTTTTACTATAATCTTGCCTATTGTGGTATTATCTTTTTTTGTGTTTAATGCTTTTAAAAATAATATAAAAATTAGTGTTATTTCAAAACCTGATCCATTTGATTATAAACAAAAAACTACTTTAATTCTCATGTTTATGATGATTGTTGTTGTTTTAATCTTTCCTGTGCTAAATATTATTTTTCCACATAATGAGACAATTAGTTATTTTAATAAAAAAATAGATATAGCCATGATAGCCATGATTTTTGTTGCCATTGCTTTATTTTTAAAATTAGCCGATGAGAAACAAGTTGTTGCTTTAATTCCTTGGGGAACCTTGATAATGATTTGTGGAGTAGGGATGTTAATTAGCATAGCAGTTGAAGCAGGGGTTATAAAATTATTTTCAGATCTTGTAGAAAATGAGATCAATGTGATTTTTATTCCGTTAATAATGTGTGCTATTGCAGCTTTTATGTCGCTTTTTTCAAGTACTTTGGGTGTGGTTACTCCAGCGCTTTTTCCTATAGTTCCAAGCATTGCTGCAAGCAGTGGATTAAGCGAGGCATTGCTTTTTTCTTGTATTGTTGTAGGGGCTCAAGCTTCTGCTATTTCTCCTTTTTCTTCTGGAGGAAGTCTAATTTTAGGATCTTGTCCTGACAAATATAAGGAAAAATTATTTAAAGATTTACTTATTAAAGCTGTGCCTATAGGATTTATAGCGGCGATTTTAGCCACTATTATAATGAGTTTTATTTTATAAGGATAATTTAATGAAGATTGATACTCATGCACATATATTTTTGAAAAAGTTAAATACGGTTGCAAATGCAAGATATAAACCTGATTATGACGCTAGTTTTAAAGATTATAAGGCAAATTTAGATCATTATGATTTTGATAAAGGGATTTTAGTTCAGCCAAGTTTTTTAGGTGTTGATAATGAATTTTTACTTCAGAGTATCGAAAAAGATGAAAATATAAAAGCTATAGTTGTGGTTGATGAAAATATTAAATTTGATGAGCTTAAAAAACTAAAAGAAAGAAAAGCTTGTGGAGTTAGATTAAATTTAATTGGCAAAGAATTGCCAAATTTTAAAAGTATGGTTTGGACTCAATTTTTTGAAAATTTAAGTAAGCTTAAAATGCAAATAGAAATTCAAAGAGATTTAGATAATAATCTTGTTGATATTGTTGAAAATTTAATTCCTTATGGTTGTAATATTGTTATCGATCATTTAGCAAGAGCTAATGCAAACTTAACAAATTTAGAGGATTTAATTTGCTTAAAAAACTCTAGAATATTTTTTAAAATTAGCGGTTTTTATAGAGCAAAAATAGATTATGCTAATAATGAACAAGCTGTAAAATTTGCAAAGAAAATATATGAAATTTTAAAAGAACATTTTCCACTTAGCAATTTTGTTTTTGGAAGCGATTGGCCACATACAAATTTTGAATCAAATGTTAATTTTTCATCGGCTCTAGTAGCTTTTAATGAAGTTGTCGTATCTAAAAAAGAACAAGAGCAAATTTTAGGGGATAATGCTTGTGCTTTATTTGGCTTTTAAGCTTTTTGTTTTATCCTAAAGATGTATTTTGCAATGCGTTCAAAATGCACTCTTAGATAAGGTTTGTAAATCACAAAACCACCTAAAAGCCCTAAAATGCTTCCTATTACAACATCAATTAAACGAGCGAGTATTAATTTATCTGCATTTTCACTCATAAAATTAGCTGCTTCCGAAAGATAAGTAGCATAAGGAGTAAAGAAAATCATAGCTAAAGCATAGTTTCGATTGACTAAAAATTGTCCTATAAAAAACAAAGACATCATAAGTAAAATAAGCTCTATATCGTGAAATTGTTTAGATAAAAGCCACCATGCAAAACATACTCCTAAGGCCGTTCCTATGATGCGTTGAATTTGTTTAATCCATATAGAATTTAAAGTTACACCTTGCATAATAGCTGTACAAGAAATGGCTATCCAATAACTTCTTTCAAGTTCTAAAAAAGTTCCTATAAATATAGAAAAAGCCACAAAAGAACCCATGATCAAAGAATCCACAAAAACTGCATCAAAACCTATATATTCTCTAGGTGGAATTTCGCTAGGTAAAGCATTTTTAAATCCATAAATCACAACGATAGAATATAACAAAGCCATTAAATTAGCTACCATTGCTCCAAGAAAAACAAGACCTACTAAAAAGATAAAATCCTTAGCTTCAAAAGGAGAATAGGCTCCTAAAACACAAGAAAATACAAAGAAAAAATATCCAGGTGCACCAATGTTATAGTATCTAATTAAAATAGAACTTCCCATGGCCATAATTCCTATAGGGATGAAGGCAAAAATTGCAGGCAAAAAATGAGTTAAAATTCCTAAGAAAAAACTAGAAACTATGCCAAAAGAACAGCACATCACAACAGCCATTCTATGATATAAAGGAGTGTTTGGAACATATAAAAAAGACAAAGCTCCTATCATGGCAATGAGTCCATAGTTTAATTTTCCAAAAAATACACTAAGCCCTAAAACTATACCTACGCCTAAAGCCGCAAAAAAAGGCATTTGCCAAACTTGTTCGCTTGAATTTAATTTAGCAATTTCTTTAAAGTGTTGCTTTAGTATTTCTATTTTATTCACTCTCGAATTTGTCCTTCCCCATTGATTATATATTTATAAGTGCAAATATCTTCAATCCCCATAGGACCTCTTGCATGCAATTTGCTGGTTGAAATTCCAACTTCTCCACCAAAGCCAAATTCTCCTCCATCGCTAAAACGCGTTGAAGCATTAGCATAAATACAAGATGAGTTTATAAGGCGTTGAAATTTAGCGATATTTGAAGCATCATTTGAGATAATGGTTTCAGAATGCAAGGAGCTGTGTTTATTGATATGCTCTATAGCTTCATCGCAATCTTTTACTAATTTTACACTTAAAGCAAAATCAAGCCATTCTGTATCAAAGGTATTTTCATTTGCTTTAAAAATTTCTAAATTTGAGTTGTTAAAATAAG
Source organism: Campylobacter sp. 2014D-0258 (assembly GCF_008000495.1). Lineage (NCBI taxonomy): Bacteria > Pseudomonadati > Campylobacterota > Epsilonproteobacteria > Campylobacterales > Campylobacteraceae > Campylobacter > Campylobacter sp. 2014D-0258. The sequence continues at coordinate 177,643 of NZ_VOAR01000021.1, read as the reverse complement.
CCAAAGTATTTTCATGGGCGTGAATTTTTACCTTAAATTTTTCAAATTCAGGTATTAAAAGACTTATAAAATTTTTAGCAATTTTTTCATGGATTAAAAGCGTTTCTAAAGCGTTACAAACACTTACTCTTTGACACTTTGCATTAAGGATTATTTTTAAAGCCATATCTAAGTTAGCACTTTGATCTACAAAAGCATGACACAAGCCTTTATTTTGCTTAATGAGAGGAATTTTGGTATTGTTTGCAATTTCTTGTATCATGTTTGAACTTCCGCGAGGTATGATCACATCGATTAAATCATCAAAAGCTAGAATTTGCAAGATCTCATCTCTTTGAGTAAACATAGCAAAACAATCTTGCAAATCAAATTCCTTAAGTACTTTATTAACAAGAGTAAATATAGCCTCATTTGTAAATTTTGCTTCACTTCCGCCTTTAAATACACAAGCATTGGAACTTTTTATCATTAAAGCTGCGATTTCAGCGCTAAGACTAGGCCTTGCTTCGTAAATAACACAAATGAGTCCTAAAGGAATACTCATCTTTTGTATGCTCAAACCCGCATAATTTTTCCAGCCTTTAGAAATTTTGCCTATAGGATCTTCGATGTAAGCGATTTTTTCTAGGCCTTCGCAAAGAGCTAAAATACGTTTTTCATCTAACAAAAGCCTATCTTTCATTGCTCCGCTTTTTGTGAAATTTGCCATATCTTTTTTATTTGCTTCTAGGATAATTTTGAAATTTTCTCTTAAAATTTGAGCTAATTTTAGAATAATTTTTTCTTTATCTTTGGGTGTTAAGTTAAGTAGTTTTTGAGAATTTTTCTTAATATTTTCAAGCAAATTTCGCATTTTTAATCCTTTATTTACAAAAAACTTGATAAATTATACAAAAAAATTTAGAATTGAAAGGTAAATATAAATGAAAAAAATAGATTTAATTGTAGTAGGTGCAGGTCCAACAGGGATAGGCTGTGCAGTTGAAGCCAAGCTTAAAAACAAAGAAGTTTTGATACTAGAAAAATCAAATAACATTTGTCAAACTTTAATGCAATTTTATAAGGATGGCAAAAGAGTAGATAAAGCTTATAAGGGATGCGAAGGAACCAATCACGGACATGTTACTTTTGAAGATGGCACCAAAGAAAGCACTATAGAAACTTTTCAAAACGCTTTAAAAGAGCACAATATAGAAGTTGAATTTGGTTCTGAAGTTGAGAGCGTTAAAAATGAAAATGGAGTTTTTTTAGTAAGTACAGCTAAAGGTGTTTATGAGTGTAAAAACATTATTGTTGCTATAGGTAGAATGGGTAAACCTAATAAACCTGATTACAAACTTCCTATGACTTTAACAAAAATCATTAATTTTAATGCCAATTCAGTTTTAGCAAATGAAAAAATTCTTGTTGTAGGTGGCGGAAATTCAGCAGCAGAATACGCTGTGGATTTGGCAAATTCAAATCAAGTTAGCCTTTGTTATCGTAAAAAAGAATTTACAAGATTAAATGATATAAATCTTAAAGATATTCACGAAGCTGGAAATTCGGGTAAGGTAGAGTTAAAACTAGGAATTGACATTAATGAAGTAGAAGATGATAATGGCAAAGCTAAAGTAAATTTTACCGATGGTACAAGCGATATTTATGATAGAATCATTTATGCTATTGGTGGTTCTACTCCACTTGATTTTTTACAAAAATGTGGGATTAATGTTGATGATAAAGGCGTGCCTTTAATGGATGAAAACAAACAAAGCAATGTTAAAGGCATCTTTGTAGCAGGAGATATTGCTACTAAAAATGGAGCAAGTATAGTTACAGGGTTAAATGACGCTGTGAAAATTCTTTCTGTGCTTTAAAATTTAGCCTTTGGGCTAAATTTTTATTTTAGTTTAATCTAGAAAATTCATATGCAAAATAAAATAAATATTAATAAACTTATTGCGAAATTACTTTATTTAAATTCTTACATACTAGGACTTTTGGCATTTTATTAGCGGTTTAAAATATTTTTAATTTTAAATATTTTAAGGATTATTATGTCAAGTATTTTTAGCACCTTAAGCCCTTTTAGGCTTTTTGTAAAATGTGCCGTGCCAAATGTTATAAGCATGGCTTTTATTTCTTTTTATTATATAGTTGATGGAATTTTTGTTGGAAAATATCTAGGAAGTGATGCTTTAGCGGCACTAGCCTTGATTATTCCCTTTATCATGATGTCTTTTGCTTTGGCTGATATGATAGCCATAGGATCAGCAGTGCAAATTTCTATGCATTTAGGTTTAGGCAAGAAGAATTTAGCTAGAAAGATATTTAGCTCAAGTATGTTGATTATCTTTATAATCTCTTGTTTTATTGGAATTTTGGAGTATTTTTTAGGACCTGTTTTGATTGATTGTTTAAATGTTAGCGATGAGATTAAAACGATGACTAAAGAATGTATGTTTGTTTTTGCTTTGTTTGCACCCTTTACTATGCTTTCTTTTGCTTTGGATAATTATTTAAGAATTTGCGGAAAAACTGCTTATAGTATGGTAATGAATGTGATTATAGCATTAAGCAATATAGTGCTTGATTATATTTTTATAGTCGAGTTGGGTTGGGGCTTATTTTCAGCTGCTCTTGCAACTTGTTTGGGACTTGTTTTAGGTGGTATTTTTGGAATTTTTCCTTTCTTGTTTCAAAATTTAGAGCTTAAAATTTCGAGCCTATATATGAATTTAAAAATTTTTAAAAATATTCTTTATAACGGAAGCAGTGAGTTTTTTGGCAATATTTCAGGATCTTTGTATAGTATTTTTGCAAATTTTGTTTTATTAAAAATTTCTGATACTCAAGCCGTGGCAGCCTTTTCTATAGTTTTATATATTGATAGTTTTATTATAATGCTTATTATTGCTATGGGTGATGCAATGCAGCCTGCGCTTAGTTACAACTATGCTAAAAAAGATTTTTCAAGAATCAAAGCTATTATAAAAGTGGTATTTTTTGCAGGGGGATTTTTATCTTTATTCTCTATAGTGCTTATATTGATATTTGGAGAAAATTTAATCACGCTTTTTACAAAAGAAAACAATCAAGAATTTAAAACTTTTGCTTATACAGCTTTGATGCTTTTTGCTTTTAATTATTTTTTTGCATGGTTTAATGTTCTAAGTGGTTCTTTTTTGACAGCTTTTAATAAGGCAAGCTTTTCTTTGGTTTTAAGTTTGGCGCAAAATTTATTTATACCTTTGTTTTTTCTTTTGTTTTTATCTTGTTTTATGGGTTTAAATGGAGTATGGCTAAGTCCATTTTTTGCTGAATTTTGTGTTTTGATTTTAGCTTGGATTTTTCTTAAAAGAATTTTTAAAGATCTATCTTTATAGGAGATAGATCTTTTTTAAATTTTATCAAAGGAGCTTTTTTATAATTTTTAGAATTTATATCCTATACCAGTTAGGACAATTTGATAGGTTTCATCATAAAATCCTATATCGCTATTTCTTTTTTCTATGCCATAATTTGCAAAACCATAAAGTCCGTTATAACCCAAAAATTGATTTTTAACAACTTTTAGATTAAGCTTAACTATATTACCATCTTGTTTTTTGTGGAAGATAGGATCAGTTCCTACTGCTTCATATTTGCTAAGATTTAAATTTGGAGTGAAGATGTAATCATTAGCAAAAGCCAAATTTGTTCCTATACTAAAACCATATCTTGAATAGCTTTGAGCTTTTCCGTCTGCATCATTGTAATCATAATTTAGTCCTAGGTTTAATAAGCTATAATTATAGTTTAATTCAATTTCGTGATAATATCCTTCCCTTTTTAAAGAGCTTTGTGCGATAGTGTCTTTATCATATTTGTTTTTGCTAAATAAATATGAAGTGGTAAATTTCCCAAAATCACTTTCATAAAGTTGAGAGATTTTAAAACCATATCTATCAACATCAGTTTCTTCTCTATTTCCTATTACATAAGGATTTGCATAAGCTTTTTCTCTTAAAGAGGAAATTACAGAAAAAGAAGTGCTAAAACGCTCTAAATAAGCTCTTTCGTAGCCTAAAGCTATACCGCTGATATCTCTTCCATTGTAGTTTTTAATAAAAATTCTATCATTATCTATAAGATTACCATAGTAAAGTTCTGCACCGATAAAAGGAATGAAAGAGGAGTGTGAATTATCAGCATTGTGACTGCTTAGATAATCGTTGTTTGCCAAGGTTGAAATATTACTTTTAATATCCCTTGCACCCACACCTATGCTTAAATTTCCACTAAAACCTTCTTGAAATTCTACAGCCGTAGCTGATTGGGTTAAAATGGAGGCTAAAACACAGGAAAATAAATATTTTTTCAAATGTTCTCCTTGAAATGTTTGTTGTTTGTAATTAAATTACATTTATAATTGTAACTAATATTACTTTAAATATTTATAAAAAAATTAAGTTTTATAATTTAAGTTTTTTTAGATAGAATTTTTAGAATTAATTTATACTTATAAGGAAATTTAGTGCAGCAAGAGTATTATGACTTGGATTTAGAACGAGCTATTTTAAGCAGTTGTATCATGAGTGAAGAAGCTTATGCTAGTATAGCAGGTGATATTAGCCCAAAAGATTTTAGTCTTAAAGCTCACCAAGATATTTTTAAAGCGGTTATAGCTTGTAGTAATAACAAAGAGCCCATTTCTGTAAGTTTTTTAAGAAAACATAAAAAAATAGATGAGCAAATTTTAGCAGAAATTCTTGCCACTCCTTCTATGATAGATTTGCCTGCTTATGTAAATGAACTTCGGGAAAAGTCTGTAAAAAGACAGCTCTTGAGTTTTGCGCATCTTTTGCCAACTCGTATCAATGAAGATCGTGCTGTAAGTGAAATCGCAGATGAAATTGGTAAAGAAATTTTTAGCATTACAAATCGTGTGAATTCTAGAGATATTAAAGATGTTGATATGGTAATATCAGAACTTTTTGAAGAATTTAAAAAGCAAAAAACTTTAGAAAATAAAGGTATTATAGGGCTTGATACAGGTTTTGAAGGTCTAAATAAAATGACAAAAGGTTTTAAAGGGGGTGAACTTATAATAATCGCTGCGCGCCCAGGTATGGGAAAGACAACTCTTTGTTTAAATTTCATTGACAAGATTTTAAGACAAAAAAAAGGCGTGGCTTTGTTTTCTCTTGAAATGCCTGCAACTCAAATCATGCAAAGAATGCTATCTTCCAAAACTTCCATTCCTTTGCAAAAAATTTTAACTGCAGATTTAAATGATGATGAATGGGAGCGTTTAGGAGATGCTTGTAATGATTATAGTCAAAAGAAATTATATATTTACGATAGTGGTTATGCAACTATTGCTGATGTAAGGGCTATTTTAAGGCGTTTAAAATCTCAAGATGAAAGTATAGGACTTTGTGTGATTGACTATATAGGGCTTATGATGAGTAATTCAAATTTTAATGATAGACATTTGCAAGTTAGTGAAATTTCAAGAGGACTTAAGCTTTTGGCTAGGGAGCTTGATATGCCTATTATCGCACTTTCACAACTTAATCGTGGCTTAGAGCAAAGGGCAAATAAGCGTCCTTTGATGAGTGATTTGCGAGAAAGTGGAGCTATAGAGCAAGATGCGGATGCTATTTTGTTTGTATATCGCGATGAGGTTTATAGAGAACAAGAAGAAAAAGAAAGAGAGAATAAAGCTAAAGCTGAAGGCAAAGCTTATCAAAGGCTTTTTATACCAAATCCTATGCAAGAAAATGCTGAAATTATTGTTGGAAAAAATAGAAATGGACCTGTTGGAACTATAGAAGTTGTATTTTTAAAAGAAAAATCTTGTTTTGTAGATAAACCTATAGGCTATGAAACTACTGAATTTACAGGCTAGCTTTAATAAAATAAGTTTTTAATATTTTAAAGTTATTTTTTACGACACAACCTGTCGCAAGGGTGTTTTATACTTTCTTTGTTATTTTAAAACAAGGAGAGAAAATGTTAAAACAAATCGCATTTGGTAGTATAGCTCTTACAGCTACAGGATATGGCATAAAAAAATTATACGAAAAATTATCCAAGCCAGAAAGAAAATTTGATACACATGCTATTGTTCCAAGCTGTAAGGATGTAATCAATACCGAAGAATACAAACTCAAAAGAAAGTTTGAAATCGAACAAAAGAAAAATCAAATTCAAGAATTTCTTTGCGAATGTATGGAGTGTTATAGCGGCTTTTCAAAATATTTTAATTCTAAGGAATTTTTAGAATTTGAGCAAAATTTTACCTCTAAAAATAATCATAAAACAGAATTTCTTTTGTCGTCTTATAAAGATCAAATGATAAAAGTGATCGACTATGCTAAAAAATTTGAATGCTTGAGTGCTTTTTTGGAAACACAAAGCGAAAAAAATGACTTAGCGGTTGTAAAAATGATAAGCGAAAGTATGGAGAGAAAAACACAGAGATTTTATCTGCAAACAAAATTTCAAACTTTTCCTCAGTATATTTTTCCTTCTGTGTGGAGTTCTCGTATGTGGAATAAACAATGGGAATAATACTTGGAATTTTAAGTCTTATAGCCGGCTTTGTTGCTATAGTGTTGATGTGTAGTTTGTATTTTATAGTGTTTATGGTTTTTGTTGGCATAGCGATACTTATTTTTCTTTCTATGCAACCTTATCCTTATAATATAATATTTTGTGCTATATATTTAATCACAATTTTAGTGCTAGTGCTATGGCGTAAAACTTAAAAACTTCACTTCCCCCTTGACTGGGGGGGGGGGATTTGATAAAATACAAAAATTAAAAACAAGGAATTATTAAAATATGAATAATTATATACATTTAGAAGAATTGGATTTAAAAGCCAATTATGCGGATTTAGAAAAAGAGTTGGAAAATTTATCTAAAAAAGAATGTCTAAGAATAGAAATTGATAAAGGTTTGGAAAATTCACTTAAAGAACTTGAAGATTTAATGGAAAAATTACCCGAACAGCAAACCCAAACACTTTTTGAACAATGCACTAAAAATGCTATGGATGCTGTGACAGGGCATTTTGGACTCGCTTCAACGATCTTAAATGCAAAAGATGGTGGGAATGTAACAACACTACATAACTTTGAAAAAGGTATTGTAGCGACAGAAGAAGATTTACAAAAGCTTACAAAGTATCAACAAGGCTATAAACGAGATTCAAACTATGATAAAATAAAAGATAATATAAGAGATAATTCTCCAAAAATTGTACGTAGTGAATACACAGGTGAAGAAATGGAAAGGGGTGCTGGAAAGAATAAAGCGCAACTAGATCATGTTATTTCTTTAAAGGAAATTGATAGAGATCCTAATATGCATTTATTTTTGGATGATGCAATTAGGGCAGAAATAGCAAATCACCCTGACAATCTTAAGTGGCTTGATGCAAGTGCTAATGCTTCTAAAGGTGATAGAGATCTTATGGAGTGGGGTAAAGAAATTGATCCAAAAACAGGAAAAACCAATTTTGAAAAATATGGAATCGATGAAAAAAAAGCTGAAAAAATTTACAATACAGCCAAATCAAACCTAAAAAAGAAAGTTATAAAAGAAAAAATTGTCAAATATTCTAATGAAGTTTTAAGTACAGGTGCTAAAGATTCAATGAAAATCTTTGTTTATTCTGCCTTTGGAGTTGTCTTAAAAGATTTTATTGAAGCTGTTGTTATTGAATTAAAAACCACCTTTAGAGAGTTTGGAAAAGAAAATATTAAAGAAATTTTTAAACGATTTGCACGCAGAATGGAAAAAGTTTGGGAAAAGATAAAGGCAAAATGGAAGGATATATTCAAAGGTTCTTTAGAAGCAGGAATTCAAGCATTTTTTTCTAATTTGTTGGTTTTTATTATTAACACTATTTTTACAACTTTAAAAAAATAGTGCAAATCATACGTGCAGGCTTTACTTCTCTATATCAAGCTGTAAAAATCATTATTAATCCACCTAAAAATATACCAAAAGATGAAATTTACTTTGAAGCATCGAAAATTTTTGTTAGCGGGATGATTTCTGCAATTTCAATGTTAGGAAGTGAAATGATCCACAAGTTTCTGCTGTCAATACCTGGATTTAATGTATTTTTGTCACTACCTATCCCTTTTACCGATGAAACAATAGGGGATGCCCTTTCTTTATGTATTTCAGCGGCTGGTGGTGCTGTATTGAGCACTATAGCTATTTTTTATATGGATAAGTGGAGAAGCAATTCCAAAATTGGCAATTTACAAATACAAATTGTAACTCAAAAAAATTTGATAGTACAATACAAAATTGCCAAAACTTGGTTTGCATTGAATGATGCTTATCATATTGTAAAAAACGAAACTTTAGCAACTATACAACAAATCAAAAAAGATAACCAAATGAGAGAGCAAAGTTCTCAAGAAGTAGAAACAGCAATTGAAGAATTTGAAAATTGTAATATCACTAAAAAATTATACAAAAAACTTAATCAAACTAAGGAGAACTGATGCTAGAACTTATCACACAAAAAGATCAAGATTTTTTGCAAAATATTGAAAACCTTGATGAAGAATATATTCAAAAATTTATTAATAAAAAAATCAGTGAAATAGCTATAGCTATTGAAACAGCAGCAGAGAATGCTGATAAAGCAAAAGATAGAACACAAAAAGCCAAAAATCTTAATACAGATAGTGATTGGCAAACTTATATACCAATTTTTGGACGTTGGTTTGGAGAAACATCAGAAGAAAAAAAAGAAATTAAATCCAATATGATCCTTGAAGTAGCAGAGTTACAGAATGAATCAATGAATCAAATGACAACAATTCTAAAAGAAGTTGTAATATTTTTTACTTCCAGTTTTTGTATTGCTACGCGTATGAATCAAGCTTTATCTCTTATTATTGCGCAAGGTTTTGTAAAGAGCGATGGCAAGGTAATTCGTTTATCTAAAGCCGCTAAAGAACAATTTCAACAAATACAAAAGTTCACACTGAGTTTTATAGAAGATCATGAAAAACACAAAGATACGATAAATAATATCCAAGTAGAATTAGATAAAAAAAATCAAATTGATGATGAGCAATATAAACTCATAGAAAAACATTATCAAGAATTTATACAATATAAAAATTATAATGACAAAATTGTTCAAGAGCAAGAATGTAAAATCAATGAACTGAAAGATATTTTAAATAAAAGAAAAAATGTTTTTACAAATAGCATTTCAATTTTAGCTTTGATAGTTTCTGTTGCGTCGATTGTATTATATTTTATAGGGCGTTAATTTATGAATTTTTTAAGTTCTTTAAAAGATAAGGCGGTAAATGCTTCAGAAGCAATTAAAGACAAAACTATTAAGACTGCTGAAGTTGTTAAAGATATTGGAATGGAAGTAAAATGTGGGATTGGTTGGCACGCGGGTGAATATCAAAATGAAAAAGATAAACCAAAATGTTTTTTTTCCAAAATTTGCCCTGATTGCGGAAAATATCTTACAAAAAATCAACATGATTTTGAAGCTCCTGAAATATTAAATCCTGATAATTGTTATGGATATAGACGATGTACTCTTTGTTCTATTCAAGTGTTTGATAATTTTCATAATTATTATGAAATCAAAAAAGATGCAAAATGCAGAATGCACGAAAAATGTAATTTATGCGGACATGAAAGATTGGGACAAACAAGACACAATTGGAAATATGACGAAAACGGGCAAAAAATTTGTCTAGATTGCAAAGAAACAGTATAAAGACAGATGTTTTCTAAGATTTTCTCATCTCTTAGCCTTGCAAATGCGTTTAAAGGATTTTTATTTAAACGCATTTCAAGCCCTATGCAAAGTGCTCGTATTATTAGTATGGTTTTGGATATAAAAAATGCTTTTAATGACAGCAAAGATCAAGCAAGTAGTATTTGCAAAACTTTGGATTTGATAGTAAATTTTAAAAAAGAACATCTGCAGGATTTTAACGAGTTGTTTGAAATTTTAAAAGATCTCATACAAGAATACGAGCAAAATCCTAATGAAATCAAGCAAAATCTCAAAGAAATCCTAAAATAAGGCAAAGCATGAACCACCTTTTAATCCTTTATAACCCCTACTATCAAGAAGATGTCATCAAGCAACATTTAAGCATTTTGCAAGAAAAATCCCAAGTTGCCTTTGGCAAAATCAAATCAAAGCTCAACGATCAAGAAAAGCAAAATTCCTTAGAAGAAATTTACCAAAGTACAAATGAAGAAAATTTCTTGCAACTTTTTTTAAGCGATTATGCTAATTTATTTGTCGCTAAGGTGATAAAAATTTCTAAAAATGTCGATGAAAGTTTGATTCCTAGTTATTATAAAGAAAAAAATTTAGAAGTGGAAGACTTTTTTATTATCAGTGATTTAAGAGAATTAGTCAGGGAAGATTTTAGTCTTTTAAGAGATAAATTTTTAGCCAATTTCATCACCCCAAACGATCACACTTATGCTATTTATGGCAATAATTACACCTATCCTTTGCCTGTGAGATTAAAAGAAGAGTGTTCTTATTTTTTAGGAGATGAAAAACATTATCTAAGCGTATATAAAAGCAAAGAATACTTAGCCATGCAAGAAAATTTCATACGCTTTGTTTTTGGCAAAAGGATTTTTTATCTCTTGCACCCTGATAGCATAAGCAATATCATTCATGCAGAATTAGAGCTTTTACAAAGCGAAAACGATCTTTTAAATGATTTTACAAGCATTGTAGTCAAATACTCCAAAACCTTAGAATATGAAATTTACGCTTTTGCCAAAAAAGTTCTTTTAAAAGCTTGTATGAAAGATCCTAGCCTTTATGATTTAACTTATAATGTCCAAGGCAAATCTTTTATACTTAAAGATTTTTTTACCCAAAAACCCAATCTTGGAAGTATTAAATTTCTACTCAGACATGAAAATATCCAATATCATTTAGGAAAAAGTTTAACTCAATTTATCAATTATCCTTTTTCAAAAAGTCTTACTATCATTCAAGAAATCCGTAATGAAGCCGTTCATGCAAAAGCCCCAAGTTTAAATGAAGTCAAAAAACTTAGAAATGAAATTTTAGGCATAGAAGGCGTAAGTTTGTTAAAAAGAATTTTAACCCACAAGGAAATTTCATGAAAGAATACGACAAATTAAGCATACGCTTGGTGCAGATTTTATCAAAATTTAACAATGGGGAAAGTCTAAGCGCCCAAGAGCTTGCACAAGAGTTTAATGTCGATACAAGAACCATACAAAGGGATCTTAACGAAAGACTTACTTTTATGCCTATTAAAAAAGAAAATGGAAGATATGTTTTAGAAAGCTTTGCTTTGGGAAAATTAAGCTTTAAAGATATACAGAATTTCGCCACCTTAAGTGGCATTGCTGAGCTTTATCCAAAACTCGATCAAGGTTTTATAGTTGATCTTTTAAGCCATAGGGTAAATAAAGTTTTGATGGTAAAAAATGAAGGTTTTCAAAAGGTGGATTATGAGCTTTTTAAAGATCTTAGTGTGGCTATACTCAAACACAATGTATTAAATTTTTTCTATAAGGAAAAAGAACGCCAAATCAAACCTTACAAACTCGTAAATTACAAGGGAATTTGGTATCTTTTAGGGGATGAAAACGATAAATTAAAACATTTTAATTTAGATAAAATTTCAAAACTTCGCACTAAAAATGAAAATTTTATTCCCAATGAAAAACTTGAGGAACAAATCCAAAATGATCCTAATATCTGGCTTGGAGAAAGCAAAGAAGTGATTTTAAAACTTGATAAAAATGCTAAGGAATATTTTTTTAGAAAAGAAATACTAAGCAATTATCAAATCATTGATGAAGATGAAACAAGCTATACTTTAAGCACTCAAGTTTCCTATGAAGATGAAATTTTACATTTGGTTAAACAGTGGATTCCTTATATAAAAATTCTAGCTCCTATAGAACTGAAAATACGGCTAGAAGATATTTTAAAAAGTTATTTAAACAATCTATCTAAATAAAATTTATTTTAAATCCTTAACTGGTTGCGAAGGGGAGATTTGAACTCCCGACCTTCGGGTTATGAGCCCGACGAGCTAACCACTGCTCTACTTCGCGGCGTATAATATCTTTGAAATATAAAATAAGAAGTGGATGGGGTAAAGGGATTCGAACCCCTGAATGACAGGACCAAAACCTGTTGCCTTACCGCTTGGCGATACCCCAATAAATATTTTTAAAAGTGTGATTATAATGAATTTTAATTTATTTGTCAAGCAATTTAAGTTATAATTTTAAAAATTTTAAGGAAATAAAAATGAAATTTGTTAGCGTAGAACAAGCGATTAAGGATTTACAAGCAGGAAAAATGCTTGTTATGGTAGATGCAGAAGATAGAGAAAATGAAGGCGATTTAATCTTTCCTGCGCAATTTAGTACTCAAGAAAAAGTAAATTTCATGATAAAAGAAGCTCGTGGTGTGGTTTGTGTAGCCTTAGATGAAACTTTGGCAAAAAAATTTGAACTTCCTTTAATGGTGCCTAAAAATACTTCAAACCACGAAACTGCTTTTACTATAACCGTAGATGCAAAAGATGCTACAACGGGAGTTAGCGCCTATGAAAGAAATATGACTATACAAATTTTTGCCGATGATAATGCTAAGGCGAGTGATTTTGTAAGGCCAGGGCATATCAATCCTTTAATCGCAAAAAAAGGTGGGGTTTTAGAACGCACAGGTCATACAGAAGGCACGGTTGATCTTTGTAAATTAGCAGGATTAAAAGGTGCTTGTGTGATTTGTGAAATTGTAAAAGATAATGGAGATATGGCAAGAAGAGAAGATCTAGAAATTTTTTGCCAAAAACATGATTTAAATATGATAGCCGTAAGCGATCTTATAGAATATCGCCTAAAACATGAAAGTCTTATTAAGCTTGAAGAAAAAAGTCAAAGTGTTTTAGCAGGCTTTAAAGCAGAAAAATTTATCTTTAGTGATCATAATCAAACCCAACACATAGCTTTTTGCTTTAAAGATATCAAAAAATGTGAAAATGTTAAATTTCATATCAGTGGTAGTGATTTTGAGCTTTTAACTTCAGATAAATTTTCAAAACTTTTAGAGCAAATCAAATTTCTTAGTGAAAATGGTGGCGTTATAGTTTTCATGCAAGGAGAAAAATCCAGCACCACTCAATACAAAAACTATGGTATAGGAGCACAGATTTTAAGATATTTTGGTATAGAAGAAATTAAACTTTTATCTCAAAGTTGTGATAAAGACTATATAGGCTTAGAAGGTTTTGGTTTAAACCTTAAAGCTTGTAATTTTAACTAAAAAGGAAAAAAATGACTTTAAAAGAACAAATTTTAAACGATATCAAAGAGGCAATGAAACAAAAAGATGATTTTAAAAGAGATAGTTTAAGAACTCTAAATGCAGCTTTTAAGCAAATAGAAGTGGATGAAAGAATAGAGTTGGATAATGAAAGAATTTATAAAATCATTGCAAGTGAAATCAAAAAACGCAAAGACGCAATCGAACTTTATCTTAAGGCAAATCGTGAAGATTTAGCACAAAAAGAACAAAATGAAATAAGTCTTTTTGAAATTTATCTGCCTAAACAACTAAGTGATGAGGAGTTAACTTTAGCCTTAAAACAACTTATAGAAGAATTGGGCGTAAGTTCACTAAAAGAACAAGGTTTGGTAATGAAAGAAGCTAAAATAAAATTAGGTGCGAGTGTTGATGGCAAAAGACTTAATTTAGCACTTAAAGAGCTTTTACAATAATTTTTTGGAGTGTTATTATGAAAGAGTTAAGCGGTTCGGCAATGATTTGCGAGGCTTTAAAAGAAGAAAATGTTAAAATTGTTTTTGGTTATCCTGGAGGCGCTGCGCTTAATATTTATGATGAAATTTACAATCAAAAGTATTTTAAACATATTTTAGTGCGTCATGAACAAGCGGCTTTGCATGCTGCTGATGCTTACGCAAGAATGAGCGGAGAAGTGGGCGTAGCTATAGTTACAAGCGGACCAGGTTTTACAAATACTATTACAGGTCTAGCTACGGCTTATAGCGATTCTATCCCTTTGGTGTTGATTTCAGGGCAGGTGGCAAATTCTCTTATTGGTACAGATGCTTTTCAAGAAATTGATGCAGTAGGCATTTCAAGACCTTGTGTAAAGCATAATTATTTAGTTACTTGTATAGAAGAGTTTCCACGCATTTTAAAAGAGGCTTTTTATATAGCAAGAAGTGGTAGACCTGGGCCTGTGCATATAGATGTGCCAAAAGACGTAAGTGCAACTTTGGGACTTTGGGAATACTCTAAAGAAATTTCCATGAAGACTTATAAGCCCGTTTATAAGGGTAACTCAAAGCAAATTAAAAAATTTGCAGAGCTTTTAAAAGAAGCAAAAAGACCTTTGTTTTACTTAGGTGGAGGTTGCATCAGTTCTAATGCAAGCGAGCAAATCAGAGAGCTTATAAAATTTACAAAAATTCCAGCAGTTGAAACTTTGATGGCGCTTGGAACTTTAAGAAGTGATGATGTTTTTAATCTTAAAATGGCAGGCATGCATGGAAGCTATGCTGCTAATATGGCTTTAAGTGAGTGTGATTTGCTTGTGAGTGTAGGAGCGAGATTTGATGATAGGATTACAGGAAAAACAAGTGAATTTGCTAAACATGCGACTATAGTTCATGTTGATATTGATCCTAGTTCTATTTCAAAGATTATCAATGCGCATTATCCTATAGTAGGAGATATTAAAGAAGTTCTTAAAGAGCTTTTAGAAGAGCTTAAAAAGGAAAATTTCAACACAACTTTTAAAGAATGGCACGAAACTTTAAAGCGTTATAATGAACTTTATCCGCTTTCTTATGAAGATAGCAATGAGATTTTAAAACCGCAATGGGTGATTGAAGAATGTGCGAAAATGGCTCCAGATGCAAGGATTATTACTGATGTGGGTCAGCATCAAATGTGGGTGGCACAGTTTTATCCTTTTAATTATCCAAGACAACTTGCAACAAGCGGAGGGCAAGGAACTATGGGATATTCTTTACCTGCTGCTTTGGGTGCAAAGCTTGCTGTGGGTGAAGAAGTGGTGATTAATTTCGTAGGTGATGGATCGGTTTTAATGAATATCCAAGAGCTTATGACTGCTTATGAGTATGGTATAAAAGCTATAAATATTATTTTAAATAATGCCTTTTTAGGTATGGTAAGACAATGGCAAAGTATGTTTTATAAAGAGCATTTTTCACAAACTGATTTAAGCACTCAGCCTGATTTTATCAAAATTGCTCAAGGTTTTGGCTGTGAAGGTTATGAAATTTCAAGCAAAGAAGAATTCATTCAAGCTTTTAGCCAAGCTTTAAAAAGTGATAAAACCTCTCTTTTAAATGTAAAAATTGATCGCTTTGAAGATGTTTTACCTATGGTGCCTGCAGGAGGTGCGATTTATAATATGATTTTACCAAAGGCAAAGGATAGACAATGAGAAGGGTTTTATCGGTAATTGTTTTAAATGAGCATGGGGTTTTATCTCGTATAGTAGGACTTTTTTCAGGAAGAGGTTATAATATTGACTCGCTTACAGTAGCACCTTTGGAAAATAAAGAATTTTCTCGTATTAATATAGTCACTTCAGGAAATGAAAGAACTTTTGAGCAGATAGTCAAACAACTTCATAAGCTCATTCCTACTTATAAAGTGATAGAAAGTGAAGAATTTATTGACAAAGAAATGGCTTTGGTGAAAATTCCTTTAAATGAAAATTTAGGTGGACTTGATGCCGTTTTGAAAGCTTATAATGGTACTATTGCAAATAGCAATGAGAATTTTTTGTTTTTAATGGTTGCTGATGATGCAAATCGCATTGATAATTTTTTAAAAACAATTAAAAAATACAATCCTAGTGATATAGTTCGCAGTGGATCTGTTTTGATGGAGATTAAATGAAATTAAGTGAAATAGCAGAATTTTTAAGCTTGGAATATAAAGGCGAGGATATAGAAATCAGTGCTTTAAATTCTTTATTGAAAGCAAATTTTACAGAGCTTACTTATTGTGATGGTGAGAAAAATACCAAAGATATACCTCACACAGGAGCTGCTGCTATTTTAGTATCTAAAGAATATGAAAATTTAGTACCTAAAGATACTAAAGCTTTGATTACTCAAAGTCCACATTTGAGTTTTGCTTTTTTAAGCAAGCTTTTTGCTAAACCTTTGATAAGCACAGCTAAAGAAAAAGTACAAAATATCGCAAAAAGCGCAAGAATCATGCCTAATGTTTATATAGGTGATAATGTAAATATCGGTGAAAATGTAATCATTATGGCAGGAGCTTATATAGGCGATAATGTCAGCATTGGTGATGAGAGTATTATTCATCCTAATGTAGTGATTTATAATGATACTAAAATCGGTAAAAAATGTCATCTGCTTGCTAATTGTGTAATAGGAAGTGACGGTTTTGGTTATGCGCACAATAAAAACGGCGAACATTATAAAATTTATCATAATGGCAACGTGGTTTTAGAAGATTTTGTAGAAGTGGGGGCTTGTACAACTATAGATAGAGCAGTTTTTGATAGTACTATTATCAAAGCAGGTACTAAGGTAGATAATCTGGTTCAAATCGGACATAATTGCAATATAGGTCAAAATTGTATCATTGTGGCACAAACTGGAATTTCAGGTTCAAGTGAGTTAGGACGCAATGTTATTATGGGTGGTCAAAGTGCAACGAGTGGACATTTAAAAATAGGTGATTTTAGCACCATAGCTGCAAGAGGCGGTGTGAGTAAAAATTTAGAAGGTGGGCGTGTTTATGGTGGTTTTCCTATCATGCTTCAAAAAGATTGGCTAAAACTTCAAGCTAAGATTGCTATGAAGTTTAAGAAGGACTAGCTTTAAATTCTTTTTTTAGTCTTCTTACTTCAAAATAAAATTGTATATAGCCTCCCTTATACCAAGCTTTATTTGCTTGCATAAAAGCTAGTCCTAATTTATAAGTGAGGCTTTGTTTTTCTTTTAATGCTTCTTTATAATCTGGGTAATCTTCAAGCTTAGGAAGTTGGATTTTAGGATATTCTTTATGGGCGATTGTAAGGGCTATGAGGAGAAAAGGCATTTTAATATAGCCTAAAAGACTTTTTGAATTTTTTATCATGCAAGAGCCAAGTTTATAGGCAAGGTGATTGTGCATCCTGGCCTTGGCTGAATTAGCTTCTATAAGGGTGATTTTTGGCATAAAAAAATCAAGTTTTTTGCCTAATTTTTTAGCTAAAATTTCATTGCTTAATTTTTTTGAAATAAGCTCTTGTTCTAAATTTTCAAGTTCGAGTTTTTCTTTTTTGAAATGATGAGTATTGAGAGTATTTTGTAAAGTTTCGTTTTGCTTATTTAGTGTGTTAATCTTGGTATGAAGATGTGTAATTTGCTCTTGCAAAGGTTTTTGTTTGACACTATCCATTCTTTGACAATACTCTTCAATCAATTCTTTATAAAGCTCAAAAGGTGGAAGTATGTAGGTAAAATCATAAGTAATATCAATATTTTCTTTAGTTTCCAAACTTTGCAAGTCTATGTTTTTTTCGTAAAAATTCTCATCAGGCTTGACTAAGAAAAAATGAGCCAAACCTATATGGCTGATATTGTTTAAAATTTCAACATTTTTGTGTAGCCATATGCTACCTTCACTAAGTGCTTCATTGGTCTTATTAAAATATAAAAAACTTTCTTCATCAATAATGAAAAATTCCTCTAAAGTATGCAAATGATAGGAGTTTGAAGCTATACCTTTGATGATTTTTTGCTTTGTATTTTTTAGAATAAAGCTTGCGATATTATAGGGTTTAACTTCAAAAAAATTACAAATATAAATTCCTAAAATACCATATCCTGAGTAAGAATTTTGGAATTTTAAAACATTTTTTTCATCCAGTTTGTATATTTGTTCGTTTAGTAAAGAATTTTTAAGTTCCTTGCAGGATAAATTTTGATTAAAAAGTTCTTTAGGGGATTTTACAAGAAAATGGGGCATTTTAAAATGGGTTTGTAGATGTTTTTTGAAGATATGAAGATTGGCTATGATTTTTTCGCCAGTAATTCTCATTATAGAAGAAAGTTGATGAAGACAGTCTGTGGTAACAAAAAAGGGATTAAGTCCTTTTTCATTATAATATCTTTGCATGTCAATGCAATTAAAATTATATTGCTTGATTTTTTCTCTATTAAAATTATCAATGATTTTTATGTGTTTAGCCGTGTTTTCACTAGGCTCTAAGGGTAGGATGAGAAAAATTACTTTTGTATTTAAATTAGCCAGAGCCTTACATAAAAGCTCGAAATTTCTAGCCAAGATTTGAAAACAAAGCCCACTTCTAGCGAACATATCGTATTCATTGATATTAGTTTCTATAAGAATAGCTTCGGCATTTTTGAAAAGTTCTTGATTTTTAGGATGAGTGAGTTCGTAAAGTTTTTGAAGTCCATCACAGCCACCTAGGGCAAGATTATGAAATTCTAATCCCCCCCCCCCATTTTTCAATGCCATCTTTTAAGCCTTTTTGTAAGCCAATGTGAATGAGAGAATTGCTTCCACCAAGCAAAATGATATTTTTCATATTTAAATCCTTAAAATATAAAATAAAAGAGTGATTATATCAAAAAAAAAATAAAATTAGAAGGGTTTTTAAATCTAAAAAGCTAGAGTTGAAAAAGAGAGTTAAAGTTAAAAAGGTGGTATTTTTTGGCGGGGAGCTGACATTTATAAAATCAGCATCGCATCGCCATAAGAGTAAAAGCGATATTTTTCTTTTATGGCGAGTTCATAAAGTTTTAAACACTGTTCTCTACCGATAAAAGCTGAAACTAGCATGATAAGAGTAGATTTTGGTAAATGAAAATTGGTTAAAAGATGATTTTGTCTTATAGGTGGATTTTGCGGGTGTAAAAAAAGATCACAAAAACCATTTTTTGTTTTAGTTCTTGCATAATATTCTATGGTTCTTGTTACCGTTGTTCCTACGCCTAAAATAGCTTGTTTAGAATCTATAATTTCACATGCTCTCTTAGGAATATTAAAAAATTCGCTATGCATTTTATGCTCTTGTATATTTTCGCATTCCACGCTTTTAAAGGTTCCAGCTCCTACATGTAAGGTTAAATGATAAATTTCGTGTTTTTTTCTTAAATTTTCAAGCATAGTCTCACTAAAATGTAAACTTGCAGTCGGAGCAGCCACTGCGCCTAAATTTTTTGCAAAGATACTTTGATAATCTTTTAAATCGCTTTTTTCATCCTCTCTTTTAATATAAGGAGGCAAGGGTATATGTCCTATTTTGTCAAGTAGGTTGTAAAGATTTGAGGTGTCTAAGGTTTTATCATTTTGAAAAAATTGAACTTTTCGAAGACCATCATTTAAAAGTTCTACAACGCGCGCTTTTAAATCCTCTTTAAAATATAAGATTTCATCTTTTTTAACACGCCCTTTAATTTGAGCTAGAAAAAGTGGATTGTGAGAATTTAAAAAAGGTTGATGTAAGAAAAGCTCTATTTTTCCTCCACTTGCTTTATTACCATAAATTCTTGCTTTAATAACTTTGGTATCATTGAAAAAAATCGCGCAGTTGGGTAAAAAGTCTTGTAAATTTTTAAAAGTAGTATGAAAAATTTCTTTGTTTTTGCGATCAAAAACCAAAAGCCTAGCATCTTCTTTTGGATTTGTAGGATAGTTGGCTATGAGTTCATTAGCTAGAGTGTAATTATAGCTTGAAAGAAGTAAGTCTTTATTCATCACTTTCTTTATCTTTTGGGGCAGGATTTACCTTTTGAACAATTAAAATAGAAAGTCCATAAAGTCCGCAAAGTGGTCCTGCCATTAAAAATTGAGATAAAACATCAGGTGGAGTCATAAAGGCTGAAAAAACAAAAATAACTAAAACAGCTATGCGAAAATGGCGTTTTAAAAAACTATCATCTATAAGTCCGATTTTAGCAAAGAAAAAGGTAATTACAGGCATTTCAAAAGCTAAGCCAAAAGCCACAACAACTTTCGTAAAAAAATCTACATAAGTTCCTATGGTAATCACAGGATTAAAATCTTCATTTAAACCAAAATTAATTAAAAATTTAAAAGCCAAAGGCACTACAACAAAATAGCAAAAACAAGCCCCCAAGGCAAACATAATGCTTGCAAAGCTAACAAAAGGCACCACAAGGCGTTTTTCATTATCATAAAGTCCTGGAGCTACAAATTTCCAAAATTGCCAAAAAATTACAGGTAGAGAAAAGATAAAGGCTGCAAAAAAACTAACCTTCATTGCGGTAAATAAGGCTTCTTGTACTTCAATTACATTCACATGTTTGGCTACTTCGGGTAAAACAGCTATAAGTGGAGCTTTTAAAATATCTAAGATATAGCTTCGTAGAGCAAAACATACAATAAACATAACTACAATGCAAGCAACGCTTATAAAAAGGCGTTTTCTAAGTTCTATTAAATGAGGTTTTAATTCTTCAAACATTTATTTTTCCGTTTTTATCTTGTGTTTCTAATTTGCTAAGATTTGGTTTTTCTTCTGTATTTAAATTTTGTCCGCTAAGGTTATTTTTTGTGTTATCATCTCTGCTATCAAAGGTTAAATCTACTTTTGTTTTATCTAAAATATCTCTTTTAAGGTCATCAAATTCTTCAAAACTGAGTTTTTTGCGTATATTTTCATTAGTGCTTGAAAATTCATCTTTGTATTTCTTAGCTTCTTCTTTTAAGTCATTGATGCGTATTTCTTTTTCTATGCTTGATTTTGCATCATCTATGTTGCGTTTTACAGCCTTTAGAATTTTTGCTATTTGCACTATAGCTTCTGGAAGTTTATCAGGTCCTAAGACTAAAATCGCTACAACTAAAATAACTATAATTTCACCAAAACTCATTAATCATTACTCTTTGATTTGATATTTTAAATAAATATTTTACTTAAAAAACTTAAATTTAAGATGAGAGATATAAAGCAAGTTCATCGCTAATGAGAAAATTAGGATTAAAATATCTTTTATTTTTGTAAAAAAGTTTTTTTTCTTTTAATAATATATTTATTTTGTTTTTTTGCCATTGATTGAGTTTTGTTTCATCAATCCCTACTATACTTCTAAGTCCTAAAAATAGGTGCTCTAAATTCAAGTCTTTGGAACTTAGTTGCTCTATAGATCTAAAAGTAGGATTTTCTATGTAATTTTTTAAATTTTTTGCTGTATAAAAACGCTTATTTTCATAAAATCCTACTGCACTTAATCCACAAGCTAGGTAGTTTTTTCCTTGCCAATAAGCAAGATTATGTTTGCAAATTTGGGCTTTGGTTTTTGAAAAATTACTGATTTCATATTGAAAAAAGTCAAGCTCTAGAAGTTGTTTGATGAAAAATTTCATTAAATTAGGAGCATTTTTTTTGAAATGTTCTTTTTTAGCAAAGGCTGTGTTTGATTCTATGGTTAAATTATAAGCACTAAGGTGTGTGATTAAATCCTTGATTTGTTTTAAGTGTAAGAGTTCAAATTCAAGCATTTTTTTATTGTCTAATTTCGTATCATAAATAAGATCTAAATTGATATTTTTAAAACCTACTTTATTTGCGTTTTCTAATGTTTTGATAATCATTTCTTGATTGTGAATTCTTCCAAGAAAGTGAAGTTTTTTAGGATGAAAACTTTGAACTCCAAAAGAAATGCGATTAACTCCTAGATTTTTCATATTTTTAAGCCAATTTAATGTTGCTGAGTTGGGATTAGCTTCGCATGAAATTTCTACATTTTTATCTAGTAAGGGATATAAAATTTTAAAAATATCTTCATAATTATACGCATTAACACAACTTGGTGTTCCTCCGCCTATGAATAAGGTTTTAATTTGATTTGATTGAATGTTAAATTGTTTTAATTGAAAAACAATATCTTCTTTTAAAGCCTTAAAATAGGCTTTTTCATAATCATTTTTTTTCAAACTTGTAAAAGCGCAATAATTACATTTGCTTTCACAAAATGGAATATGGATATAAAAATGCATAAAAACCCTAAAATATTTTATTAAATTTTTAATGTATTTTAATAAAAATTTGATTTGATTTAGGTTAAAATTATATCCTTGAGATTTAAGGAACAATATTGTGGAAAACGAGAAAAATTATAGACCAAATGTTGCAGCTATTGTTTTATCAAGTTCTTATCCTTTTGAGTGTAAGATTTTTATAGCTAGAAGAAGTGATATGGATAATATTTGGCAATTTCCACAAGGAGGTATTGATAAAGGTGAAAGTGTCAAAAACGCTTTATTTAGAGAACTAAAAGAAGAAATAGGCACTGATGAGGTTGAAATCATTGCCGAGTATCCAGAATGGTTGAGTTATGATTTTCCGAGTAAAATTGTTAAAAAAATGTATCCTTATGATGGGCAGATTCAAAAATATTTTTTAGTGCGTTTAAAACACGGTGTTACAATCAATATCAATACCAAGCATCCTGAATTTGATGATTATCAATTTGTGAGTGTTAAACAAATTTTTGAAATGATTAATCATTTCAAAAAAAATATTTATGTTAAAGTGATCAAATATTTTGAAGAGAAAGGTTATATCTAAAATGCTTATAGTTCAAAAATATGGTGGAACAAGCGTTGGAACACTTGAGCGTATTGAAGCCGTAGCCAATAGGGTTATCCAAAGTGCGCAACAGGGTGATCAACTTGTTGTTGTAGTATCTGCAATGAGTGGGGTGACAAATACTCTTATCGAGCAAGCTGAATATTTTAGTAAAACCCCTAATGGTAAAGATATGGATATGCTTTTAAGCAGTGGAGAGCGTGTAACAAGCGCTTTACTTTCTATTGCTTTAAATGAAAAGGGTTATCCTGCTATATCATTTTCTGGGAGAAAAGCAGGAATTATTACAGATAGTGTTTTTACAAAGGCAAGAATTCATCATATTGATACAAAAGCGATAAAATCAGAACTTCAAAATGGTAAAATAGTCGTTATAGCAGGTTTTCAAGGTGTAGATGAGGAAGGTAATGTAACTACTTTAGGGCGTGGTGGAAGCGATTTAAGTGCTGTGGCGGTAGCAGGTGCTTTAAATGCGGATTTGTGTGAAATTTATACTGATGTTGATGGGGTTTATACAACAGATCCAAGAATTGAACCAAAGGCAAAGAAATTGGATAAAATTTCTTATGAAGAAATGCTTGAACTTGCAAGTTTAGGTGCAAAAGTTTTGCAAAATCGTTCTGTAGAGCTTGCAAAAAAATTAAATGTTAATTTAGTAACTAGAAGTAGTTTTAACAATAACGAAGGAACAATGATAACAAAGGAAGATGGAATGGAACAAGCTTTAGTAAGTGGTATTGCTTTGGATAAAAATCAAGCAAGAGTGACTTTAAGAAATATAGAAGATAAGCCTGGAATCGCAGCTGAAATTTTTTCTGTTTTAGCAAATGAAAATATTAATGTAGATATGATTATACAAAATGTTGGAGTTGATGGTGCTACAAATTTGGGTTTTACGGTTCCTCAAAATGAACTTGAATTAGCCAAAAATGCTATGCAAAAAATTTTAAGCTCAAAAACAACTATAGAAAGTGATAGTGCTGTAGTAAAAGTTTCTATAGTCGGCGTAGGTATGAAATCACATTCAGGAGTGGCAAGTAAAGCTTTTAAAGCTTTAGCTGATGAGGGGATTAATATCGGTATGATTTCTACTAGTGAAATAAAAATTTCAATGATAGTTCATGAAAAATACGGAGAACTTGCAGTTAGAGCACTACATGAGTGCTACGGACTTGATAAATAAATGAGTGATTTTTTAAGTTTTACTCTTGAAAATATTCGCAATGGCGGAGCTTTTATGGCATGGTTGGAGTCGCGTCGTTTAGAATGGGCTCCTTTGATGGCTGCAAGACTTAAATATCTTTTAGAAGGACGCACTTTTGTATTAATGTGTGATGAACAAAGATCTTGGTATGAAGAGTATTTTTTAAAAAATATAAATTCAAAAGCTACTCGTCCCATGCTCCCTTTTGTGTCGTTAAATTCTTTATGTAAGAAGAAAGTACAAAGTTCAGAAGATATAGCTTTACTTAATGACTTACTTGACATTTCTTTTCCTAATGGTTATGTATATTTTTATATAGGAAGTGCTTCTGATAATAAATCTTTAATCGCTAAATCAAGAGATGATAGTTTATTGTGGCTTTTTGATGAGCAGTTACAAGATAGTTTTTATTTAAATTCTAAAGATAAAGACTTGGATATCAAGCTTATTAGTTTATATCAACTTTTTGATGTAAGTTTGGATGCAATATTATTTTCCAAGGTGCAATTAGGATAAATATTTTGTTTATTAGTAAGATTATTATCAGTGAAGATTTTTTAGGTATTAAGGAAGAAATGATTAATAATTTTGGTATTAAAAAATTAAGATTTTTTATACCACAAAATGAATTTTTACTTGATGATGCAAGAGCGGTTGAAAAAGAAAGCTATATCGCAGAAACTGAAGAAAAAATTATTGTTTTAATGGCGGATTCTTATAGGATAGAAGCGCAAAATTTTTTACTTAAACTTCTTGAAGAACCTCCAAAAAATATTAAATTTCTTATCGTGGTACCTTCTAAAAATTTACTTTTACCTACTATAAAATCGCGTCTTATTTGTGAAAAAAGAAAAGTTGAAAAGGAGGTTAAAAAACTTGATTTAGACCTTAAAAGAATGGATTTAAGAATGCTTTTTGATTTTTTGCAAAAAAATGAAAATTTGGATAAAAATGAACTTATGGATCAAATTGCATTACTTGCTAAAGAATGTGTAAAATATAAAGATTTTAATGCTGAAGAATTAGAGTTCTTTTATGAAAGTTATGAGCTTGCAAAATTAAATTCTAAAAGTGGGGTACTTTTGGCTACTCTTTTATTAAATTACTATACAAAGAAATAAAATGAAATTTTTTAAAATCAATCCAAATACCGATTTTAATTTACTTTGTTCTTTCATAAATCCCCATAAAATGGGGCAAAAGATCATGAGTGAAAAAACAAAAACTCATTTTATTTTTATCAAAGATATTTCTACTCCTGCAGCAAATATTTTAAAACAAGATGCTTTAAGAGTAGGAGCTGAACTCATCACCCATAAAGAAGTAATTACTGCCAAAATTACTCATTCAAATGCGCTTTTAATGGCAAGTAAAGAGCAAATTCAAAAGCTTATTGTCAAAGAAAAACTTCAAGATTTTGGACTTAAAAATTTGGCTCTTTTTTTGCAAAAAGATTTTTTAAAACCGAAAAAAGCCGAGCTTATGGCAGTGATTAATGTCAATGAAGACAGTTTTAATGCAAAAAGTCGTGTGAGTGAAGAAGGCTTTGAAAAAAGGCTTAATGACTTTCTTGCTTTAAAGCCTGAATATATCGATATAGGTGCGGTAAGTTCAAGACCTGGGAGTGAGTATTGTGGTAAGGAAGAGGAATTTAAAAGACTGAAAAAAGTACTTGACTTAATTTATGAGAAAAATTATTACGAACAAGCAATTTTTAGTTTAGATAGTTTTGATGAATATTGTCTAGAATATGCTTTAAATAAGGGTTTTAAACTCATTAATGATATTACAAGTTTAAGAAATCTTAATCTAGCCAAACTTGCAAGTAAATATGGGGCAAAATATTGCTTAATGCACATACAAAACAATCCAAATAACATGCAAGATAATCCTTTTTATGAAGATTTGCTTGATGAGATGACTTTGTTTTTTAAAGAAAAACTTGAGCTTTTAGAAAGTTTTGGAGTAAAAGAAAGTATTTTAGATGTAGGTATTGGTTTTGGAAAGAGTGCAGGGCATAATATGATTTTAATCAAACACTTAGAGCATTTTTTGCAATTTAACAAGCCTTTGCTTATAGGTGCGAGTCGCAAAAGTGTGATTAATGCGTATTTTCAAAGCGAGATTAAAGATCGTTTAGCAGGAACTTTGTATTTGCATTTAAAGGCTTTTGAAAATGGTGCTAGTGTTATAAGAGTGCATGATTTATATGAGCACAAACAACTTTTTGCTTTAGCACAGGCAATGGATAATATAGGAGTTTAGATGAAAAAAGAAGAGTATTTAGAAAAAGTTGCTTTAGCAAATTTGTGGATGAGGGCATATTATGAAAAAGATGAACCCTTGGCTAGCGATGAAGAATACGATGCTTTAATCAGAGAATTAAGAGTTTTTGAAGAACAAAATAAAGATGAAATTTCAAAAGACTCTCCAACGCAAAAAATAGCTCCTACTATACAAAGCGAGTTTAAAAAAATAGCTCATTTAAAGCGTATGTGGTCGATGGAAGATGTGTTTGATGAGAGTGAGCTTAGGGCTTGGGCAAAACGTGCAAAATGTGAAAAAAACTTTTTTATAGAGCCTAAATTTGATGGAGCGAGTTTAAATTTGCTTTATGAAAATGGTAAATTAGTAAGCGGTGCCACTAGGGGCGATGGCGAAGTGGGTGAGGATATAACGCTTAATGTTTTTGAGATAGAAAATATACCTAAAAATATAGCCTATAAAGAAAGGATAGAAATTCGTGGAGAAGTGGTGATTTTAAAAGATGATTTTGAGAAAATCAACGAAAAAAGAGCCCTTTTAAATCAAAGTTTATTTGCCAATCCACGCAATGCTGCAAGCGGGAGTTTAAGGCAGCTTGATACAAGCATCACTAAAGAAAGAAATTTAAAATTTTATCCTTGGGGAGTAGGGGAAAATACCTTAAATTTCACCAAGCATAGCGAGGTGATGCAATTTATCAGAGAGCTTGGTTTTTTAAAAGATGATTTTATTAAGCTTTGTGCTAATTTAGATGAGCTTTTAAAAGCTTATGATGAGCTTTTAGCTCTAAGAGAAAAAAAGCCTATGATGATGGACGGTATGGTGGTAAGAATTGATGATCTTGTACTTTGTGAAGAATTAGGCTATACGGTAAAATTTCCAAAATTTATGGCAGCTTTTAAATTTCCTGCACTTGAAAAAACCACGCGTTTAATAGGCGTAAATTTACAAGTGGGAAGAAGTGGAGTGATCACTCCTGTGGCGGTTTTAGAACCTGTAAATTTAGATGGGGTTGTAGTAAAATCAGCCACCCTTCATAATTTTGATGAGATTGCAAGACTTGATGTTAAAATCAATGATTTTGTAAGCGTGATAAGAAGTGGCGATGTTATCCCTAAAATCACTAAGGTTTTTAAAGATCGTAGAGAAGGTTTAGAGATGGAAATTTCACGCCCTAAGCTTTGTCCTACTTGCCAAAGTGAGCTTTTAGATGAAGGAACTTTAATAAAATGTCAAAATATAGATTGTGAGGATAGACTTGTAAATTCTATCATTCATTTTGTTTCTAAAAAATGTCTTAATATCGACGGGCTTGGAGAAAATATAGTAGAGCTTTTATACAAACACAAAAAAATCACTACGCTTGAGAGCATTTTTCATTTAAAATTTAATGATTTTGAAGGTTTGGAAGGCTTTAAGGAAAAGAAAATTAACAATCTTTTAAATGCTATAGAACAAGCAAGAGAATGTGAGCTTTTTCGTTTTATCACAGCTTTAGGAATAGAGCATATTGGCGAGGTTGCGGCTAAAAAATTAAGTTTAAGTTTTGGTAAAGAGTGGCACAAGCAAAGCTTTGAAGCTTATGCCAATTTAGAAGGTTTTGGAGAGCAAATGGCTTTAAGTCTTTGCGAATTTACGCGTGTTAATCGTACAAGAATTGATGAGTTTTACAAGCTTTTAAATTTGAAAATAGAAAAACTTGAAATCAAAAGCGATGGTGTGATTTTTGGTAAAACTTTTGTGATTACAGGTACTCTTTCACGCCCAAGAGATGAGTTTAAGGCTTTGATAGAAAAGCTTGGGGGTAAGGTAAGCGGCTCAGTTTCTAAAAAGACTGACTATGTGCTTTTTGGAGAAGAGGCAGGTTCTAAGCTGAGTAAGGCTAAAGAGCTTGAAGTAAAATGTATAGATGAAAGTGCTTTTAATGAGCTTGTTAAAGAATAGTTCTTATATTTTAACGCTTTTAAGCCTTTTTGGCTTTTTACTAACTTGGCAAAGGACTGTTTTTTCTTTATTTTTTTTAATTCCTATTTTTTTAACACTTTTTTGGGAATTCTTTTTATTTTTAAAGCTTAGAAAAAATATTATAAAAGAAGCTACTTTGATTAAGGGAAGTTTGTTTTATCGTATTAGCATGGGGGATTTTTATCTTTATATTTTTAGTTTTTTCTTGGCGATTTTTGGACTTATTTCTTTATTTTTAAATTTTTTAAATCTTGAAAAAATTGATTTTGTTTTTATATTTATAATTTTGCCTTTATTGATGATATTTTTAAAAAAAGAATTACATTTGCAATTTGTAGATAATGCTTATAATGATTTTAGAATAGTTGTTATCGCTAGTTTTTTTACTGCTTTATTTTATGCATTTTATGGGCTTTTTTTTACTTACAATGAAATTTTAAATTTAGAACTTTTTTCTAGGAAAATCATTGCTTATAAGAGTGCTTCTTTTGTTTATTTTGATTTTTTGTCTGAATTTTTACATTTTGTTTCAAATTTAAAATTTTTTATTTTTTCTTATTTTGGATATTTGGGATTTAGGGTTTTAAATTTTATTTTTGATTTTTTTAATTTTTTTATGTTTTGTTCTCTTTTGGCTTTTGTTTTTAATTTTGTTTTGAAAATAAAGATAAAAATAATTGTTTTATTTTTGTGTTTTATCATGGTTTTAGCAAGTTATTTTTTAAAAGAGCAAAGAAATAATGCCTTAAAATCTGAACAAGAACAAATACTTTTATGGATGAATAATTTTGATTTTTTAAAAGATCATAATTTAAGTTTAATTCAAAAAGAAAAAGATCTTTTTGAAAAAGATCTTAAAGATCTTAGAGAAATTTTTAAAAAAAATGCTTTTGAAATAGGCATTTGGTGGTTTTCTAAAGAAAAAGAAGACTTGGAAAAAAGAATAAATGAGAGTTTAAAATGAGATTTGATTTTTTTGTTTCAAAGCGTTTAAATATCAGTAGAAATAAAGCTTTAGAGCTTATAGAAAATGAAGAGGTTTTGCTTAATGGTAAAAGTTTTAAAGCTTCTTTTGATGTGAAAAATTTTTTAGAAAATTTAAAAAAAACGCAAGATTTAAATCCTGAAGATATACTTTTAGCTGATGAGTTAAAATTGGATCTTTTAAGTGAAATTTATGTTTCAAGAGCAGCTTTAAAATTAAAAAATTTCTTAGAAGAAAATGATATTGAAATAAAACATAAAAATTGTCTTGATATAGGATCTAGTACGGGTGGTTTTGTACAAATTTTACTTGAAAATCAGGCTTTAAAAATCACTGCTCTTGATGTGGGTAGTAATCAACTCCATCCAAGTTTAAGAGCAAATGAAAAAATTATCTTGCATGAAAATATAGATCTTAGAGCCTTTAAAAGTGAAGAAAAATTTGAACTTGTTACTTGTGATGTGAGTTTTATTTCTCTTATTAATTTACTTTATTATATCGATAATTTAGCTTTAAAGGAAATTATCTTACTTTTTAAGCCTCAGTTTGAAGTAGGGAAAAATATCAAAAGAGATAAAAAGGGTGTTTTAAAAGATGATAAGGCAATCTTAAAGGCAAGAATGGATTTTGAAAAAGAATGTGCTAAATTGGGTTGGCTTTTAAAAAATACGCAAAAATCAAGCATTAAAGGAAAGGAAGGTAATGTTGAATATTTTTACTACTATATCAAAAATTAATATTACTTCTTTAGCCATAGGTTGTTTTGATGGTATGCATTTAGGACATCTAAAACTTGTAAAATGTTTAGATGAGAATGGGGCTTTGTTAGTTATTAATAAATTTAAGGGTCAATTTCTTTGTTCAAATCGTCAAAAAGAAGAAATTTCAGGAAAAAAAGTTATAGAAGTGGATTTTGAAAGTATAAAATCTTTAGATGGTAAAGATTTTTTAAGCTTTTTGAAAAAAGAATTTGTCAATTTAAAATTTATAGTGGTGGGATATGATTTTTCTTTTGGGAAAAATAGGGCTTATGATGCTAAAGATATTGAGTCTTTAAGTGGGATAAAAACTATAATAGTTGATGAATTTAGCATAGGCGGAATAGGTGTTCATGCAAGTTTAATTAAGGATTTTTTATCAAAAGCAAATTTGCAAAAAGCAAAAGAATTTTTAGGAAGAGATTATAGTATCAAAGGGAAGATGATTAAAGGACAAGGTTTGGGCTCTAAAGAACTTTTTGCGACTATAAATTTAGATTGTAAAGGCTATTTTTTACCTCAAAATGGTGTTTATGCTACTTTGTTAAAAAGCCAAAAAAATATTTATAAAAGTGTGAGTTTTTTAGGCATAAGATCAAGCGATGAAAATTTTGCTATAGAAAGTCATATTTTAGAAGAATTGGGTGAAAATTTCACGCAAGGGGAGTTTTTCGAACTTGAGTTTATATCTTTTCTAAGAGAGAATCAAAAATTTCAAGATCTAAAAAAACTTAAAAATCAAATTGCTAAAGACATAGAGCAAGCTAAAGAATTATTAAGGAAAAATGATGAAAGATGAACTTTTTAAACAAAGCCCTAAAAAACAATTTGAATTTGATAAAAGCGTGGCCAGTGTTTTTGATGATATGATCAATCGTTCTGTACCATTTTATAGAGAAAATTTAGAACTTTGTAGTAATTTATTGGCTAAAATTTTACCCACAAATGCAAGTGTTTGTGATTTGGGCTGCTCGAGTGCTAATTTTTTGATTTTTTTGGCAAATCTAAGAAAGGATTTTAAACTTTTTGGCGTGGATAATTCTGCTTCTATGCTTGAAGTCGCAAAGTCAAAAGCTAAAGCTTATGGGCTTGATATAAGTTTTTTTGAAGCTAATTTATGTGAATTTGATTTTTTTGTTTGCGATGTTTTTGTGGCAAATTATACCATGCAGTTTATTCGCCCTCCTAAAAGACAAGAATTACTTGATAAAATTTATAAAAATTTAAACTCTAAAGGCATTTTGATTATGAGTGAAAAAATCCTTTATGAAGATGCTTTTTTGTCTAAAAATATCATAGAACTTTATGCAGATTATAAAGAAAAACAAGGTTATTCTAAATTTGAAATTGCAGCTAAAAGAGAAGCTTTAGAAAATGTTTTAATTCCTTATAGTCAAAAAGAAAATTTAAACATGCTAGAAAAGGCAGGTTTTAAGAAAACAGAAAGTATTTTTAAATGGGCTAATTTTGAAACTTTCATAGCTTTTAAGGATTAGAAATATTTTCTTCTTCCCATTCATCTTTTGGAAAACCTACCTTATACGCATTAACACAATCTTGACTGATGATAGCTTTGTGTCTGCATTCTAAACTTCTTTTTTCGCTTCTTCAGGGTGATTTTGATAATATTCTACACTTTTGGTTTGTTCGCATGCTGCAAAAAATATACCAATAAGGCTTAAAAAAAGAGTTATTTTCATGGTAATTTTTCCTGTGTTATATTAACATCATCGCTAAAGATAGAACTTTGATTGTTTTCTGTTGTTTTGGAAGGATAAATTTCAGAAGGTGTTTCTGTTATAGGTGGTATTATAATACTTTCATTATTTTCTGAACTTTGGTTAATATCTTTTGTGGTTTTTTCTTTTTTTAAATCATTTTGTTTTAAAGTTTCTAATATTTGATTATCAGATTTTTTTGGTGTATTTGGACTGTATTTACTCTCTTCATTTGTTGGTTTAACACCAACTTTTAATGCATTAATACAATCTTCGCTAAGAGTTCCGCTTTCTTTGCATTCTTTCGCTTTTTCTTTTGCTTCGCTAGGATGATTTTTGTAGTAATTTTCTGTTTTGCTATCGCAAGCTGTTATATTAATAACTATTAAAATCGTAAGTAAAATACTTAGTCTTCGCATTTATCAATCTCCTAAAATTTTTAATATCTTAGCAAACTTGTATAAAGCAACGATAAATTATTTTTCTTCATTGTAAGAAAAAATAGGCAAAGACCATTGATATTTGATAGCTAAAAGCCTTGCAAAAACTCCTATAAAAAGAGTTAAAAGTGTGCAAACTAAGGCATTAAGCTCAAGCCAAATTATTAGAGAATAATAGATTGCTCCTGCAATTATGGCAATTCCTGCATAAATTTCTTTTTGAAACACCAAGGGGATTCTCATACATAAAATATCTCTTAAAATTCCACCAAAAACACCGGTGATTACAGCAGCAGCAACAGCAATGATAAAACCATGATTTTGATCTATGGCTATTTGAGCTCCAAGTATGCTAAAAACAACAAGTCCTATAGCATCAAGAGTTAGAAATAAAGTTTCAAGCTTGGTTACTACACGTGGAATTTTTGTTGCTACAAGGGCGCAAAAACAGATTAAAATAATATATTCAGGATGTTTAACCCAAGTTAAAGGATAATGCCCTAAAAGCACATCTCGTATGCTTCCGCCTCCAATTGCTGTTACGAGCGCAATGAAAATAACTCCAAAAAGATCCATTTTATGGCGTCCTGCAGCTAAAGCTCCTGTCATTCCTTCTGCGGAAATACCTATGATATAAAGAGTGGTTATCGTAAGAGCATTTATCTCCATAATTTATACCTTAAAATTTATCACAATTTATTTGATACTGTTTAATATTTTCATCATTTACTTCGTGGTTTGGTGCTTGATAGCATTCTTTAAATTTCGGAGTTTTAATAATTTTTACATAAAAACTTGGTATAGCAATACGGTTTTTAATGTATTGTGGTTCTTTATCGTAAAGTACTAAATTTAAAACTTCGATACTTTGAAATTCTAAAGCTAAATTTCTTTCTCTTTGTTCGATTTCATTCCAAATTTTATTATTTATTTGTGCATTTTGTGGGGTAATATTACTCATTAAAAATACTGAATTTTGAGCAGCTTTACTAAAGCTAAAAGAAGCATTGGGTGCAGTGTGTCCTCGTGTGTAACCACTGTTTTTATAATTACTCCAAGTAGTGCGGTATTTTTTAGGAATATTTGTATCATCTTCAAAGCGAGGGCGTTTTTTGATTTGTCTATCTTTCAAATTTGAAGCTTCTACCTTATAAGCAACAGCTTTTGTGCCTTTGAGTTTATAATCATAGCAATTTAGATAAAAAAACTTATCTAAGATTTGCGAGCAATTTATATTGTTAAAATAAGAAGAAAAATCAGCACTAGGCTTGTAAGGTTCTAAGGCAAAAATATTAAGAGATATAGTGAGTAAAAAGATGAAAATTTTCATTTAAGTTCCTTATCTTTACTTTTGCAAAGATGATTTAAAAAACATTCTTTACATAAAGGTTTTTTAGCTTTACAGGTGTAACGTCCAAAAAGAACCATGGCTTGATGAAGATAGTTAAGATTATCTTTAAATGTGCGTGTTAAATCTTCTTCTGTAGCTTCTGGAGTTTTTGCTTTGCTAAGTCCTAAGCGGTGAGAAACTCTAAAAACATGAGTATCTACAGCCATGAAATTTGCTCCGCACCATTCTATTAAAACTACATGAGCGGTTTTTTGTCCTACGCCTGCTAAGGATTTTAAATTTTGTTCATCAAGGGGAATTTCTCCGTCAAAATTTTCACAAACTGCTTTTGCCATTTTTATAAGATTTTGTGCTTTATTATTAAAAAATGAACAAGTTTGTATATAGGTTTTAAGACTTGATAAATTTGCATTTGCAAGGGATTTAATATCAGGATAAGCTTTAAAAAGATCAGGAGTGATGAGGTTAACTCTTTTATCAGTGCATTGGGCTGAAAGCATTACGCAGACTAAAAGCTCATATAAATTTGAAAATTTAAGCTCTGTTACAGGCTTGTCAAAATGTTTTAAAAAAAGTTCTTTGATTTCTAAATTTCTTTTCATTTTTTAATTTTAGTTAATTAGCTTTAAACCAAGTTTAGATATAATTGATTTTATATACATTTTATTAAAAAGGAAACCTAATGAAAAAATTTTCTTTAGTCGCAGCAGCTTTGATTGCAGGTGTAGCTTTAAATGTAAATGCAGCTACAGTAGCCACTGTTAATGGCAAGAGCATTAGTGATACAGAAGTAAGTGAATTTTTTGCCCCTATGCTTAGAGGACAGGATTTTAAAACTTTGCCAGATAATCAAAAAAAAGCTCTTATTCAGCAATATATTATGCAAGATTTAATTTTGCAAGATGCTAAAAAACAAAATTTAGAAAAAGATCCTTTATACACAAAAGAACTTGATCGTGCAAAAGATGCAATACTTGTTAATGTTTATCAAGAAAAAATTTTAAATACTATTAAAATTGATGCGGCTAAAGTTAAAGCTTTTTATGATCAAAATAAAGACAAATATGTAAAACCTGCAAGAGTGCAAGCAAAACATATCTTAGTAGCGACAGAAAAAGAAGCTAAGGATATTATTAACGAACTTAAAGGTTTAAAAGGTAAAGAACTAGATGCTAAATTTAGCGAGCTTGCTAAAGAGAAATCAATTGATCCAGGTTCAAAAAACCAAGGTGGTGAGCTTGGTTGGTTTGATCAATCAACTATGGTAAAGCCTTTTACAGATGCTGCTTTCGCACTTAAAAATGGTACTATTACTACAACTCCAGTAAAAACGAATTTTGGTTATCATGTAATCTTAAAAGAAAATTCGCAGGCTAAAGGTCAAATCAAATTTGATGAAGTAAAACAAGGTATTGAAAACGGACTTAAATTTGAAGAATTTAAAAAAGTTATCAATCAAAAAGGCCAAGATCTTTTAAATAGTGCTAAAGTGGAATATAAATAATGGGTGTTTTAGACATTGTAAAAGCAGGGGTGATTAGCGGAGATGAGCTTAATAAAGTTTATGACTATGCTAAAGCAGAGGGTTTTGCTATCCCTGCTGTTAATGTTGTAGGAACTGATTCTATTAATGCGGTTTTAGAGGCTGCAAAAAAAGTTAATTCTCCAGTTATTATTCAGTTTTCAAATGGTGGGGCAAAATTTTATGCAGGGAAAAATTGTCCTAATGGAGAAGTTTTAGGTGCAATTAGTGGAGCTAAACATGTGCATTTACTTGCTAAAGCTTATGGTGTACCTGTGATTTTACACACTGATCATGCTGCAAGAAAACTTTTGCCTTGGATTGATGGGCTTATTGAGGCAAATGCACAATATAAAAAAACCCATGGACAAGCTTTATTTAGTTCTCATATGCTTGATCTTAGCGAAGAAAGTTTAGAAGAAAATCTTAGCACTTGTGAAGTTTATCTTCAAAAACTTGATGCTTTAGGTGTTGCACTTGAAATAGAACTAGGTTGTACAGGTGGCGAAGAAGATGGAGTGGATAATACAGGTATTGATAATTCCAAGCTTTATACCCAACCAGAAGATGTAGCACTTGCATATGAAAGACTTGGAAAAATTAGTGATAAATTTTCAATCGCAGCAAGCTTTGGAAATGTACATGGAGTTTACAAGCCAGGAAATGTTAGTTTACAACCTGAAATTTTAAAAAATTCGCAAAAATTTGTAAAAGATAAATTTGCTTTAAAAAATGATAAACCTATAAATTTTGTATTTCACGGCGGTAGCGGTAGTGAGCTAAAAGATATTAAAGATGCGGTAAGCTATGGCGTAATCAAGATGAATATTGACACAGATACCCAGTGGGCTTTTTGGGATGGGGTGCGTGAATATGAACTTAAAAATAGGGCTTATTTGCAAGGACAAATTGGAAATCCAGAAGGTGATGACAAGCCAAATAAAAAATACTATGATCCGCGTGTTTGGTTAAGAAGCGGTGAAGAAAGTATGGTAAAGCGTCTTGAAATTGCTTTTGAAGATTTAAACTGTATAAACAAAAACTAAGTATTTTAAAGGCTTAGTTTTATTTTGTTTTAAAAATTTTTATCAAATTAAGTAGCAATCTTTAAAATAAAATTTTTAATGAGGTATTGGTTTCATGGATATTAAATCAGATGAAATTTCAGAACTTGTTTTGCCTGAAGGCAAAGACGCAAGAGGTTCTTTGGTTTATTTTAAAATTATTTTTATTCCAGCTTTTCTTTATATTTTGATTTTATTGGGTTATTTTAATGTAATTGACTTTAAGGTTGAATTACATACGGTTATTATGACAGGTGTGATTTTTTTTACAGCATTGATTTTTGCTAGACATAGTGCTGAGTATGCGTATAGTATTTTTGAACAACAAAAAGATGAATTTAAACAGGCTTTAAAAAGACATATTATGAGGCATTTTCTTGCCATAGGGAAAGACACGAAATCAAATGCCAATTTTGATGACTTTGCTTATACATATATTAAAGGTGCAAGAAATGAGAATTTTGCTAGTATAGGTTCGGCAATTTTTCCAATGATGGGAATTTTAGGAACTTTTATCAGCATAGCTTTTTCAATGCCAAATTTTAGTTCTAGTGATACAGCCGCTTTAGAACAAGAAATTGCAGATTTGTTAAGTGGAGTAGGAACTGCTTTTTATGTTTCAATTTATGGAATTTTTCTTGCATTATGGTGGATGTTTTTTGAAAAATATGGTAAAAGTAAAATAGATCGTTTACTAAATCGTCAAAAAAACGCTACAAGTGGATTTTTTTGGACAAAAGAAGAGCTTGATCAAAGATATTTAACTGAGAGTTTGCAACATTTTGAAAAAATTGGAGCAATTTTTAAACAAGTTAGCAATGATGATTTTTTTGCAGAGCTTGATCATGCTATTGATAGAAAATTTGGTATTTTTCAAGATATGCTAAATGTAGAAGAAAAGGCTATTAGATTAAGTAGTGAACACATCAAACAAACCATGGGTGAGCTTAGTAAAGCACAAAGAGATCAACGCGATCTTGGAAAGCTTTATAGTGAAATGTTAAATGGTATAGGTTTACTCAATCAAAATTTAAAAGAAATCAATACAAGAATGTCAGAACAATATAATCGCTTGCTCGATATCAGTAGTGATAAAATTCATCATCTTGATAAGACGCTAAGTGCATTCGATGAAAAAGTAGAGCGTTTTGGTAAAAATTTTGAACTTTATGAAAAAGCAATGTTGGAAAGTCAAGAAAAGGTTTTTGAGGGATTTAAAGCAAGCTTGTTTGAAGGTATGCATAAATTTAAAGAAGTATACGAAGAAGAAAAAAGTATCGATGCTAAAATCAAAATGATGGATGAGCTTAAAAAAGAAATGAAAGCACTTGATGAAGAAACAAGTCAAATGATGAGCAAGCTTTCTGGGGATGAAAATCAGAATAAAGAAAATGAAACCAAACAAATAGAAGATTTTTCAGAGTCTAAGACTAAAGAAAATCAAGATGAAATTCAAGCAGAAATATCTAAGCAAGAAAGCAATGATGAGCTAAAAAATGAAGATAAAGAAAATAAATGAAAAATGAGTCAAAAGAAGATAGCAATTTTTGGATAGCTTATGCTGATTTAATGGCAGGATTGCTGTTTGTTTTTATTTTGCTAATAGGTGCTATTGTTGTAAAATATGTTTTAACTCAAAGTGATTTAAAAGAAATCAAAGATAATCTTAATAAACAAGAGGCACGCTTAGAGGAGAGCAAAGAAGAGCTTAGAAATAAAGAAGCCATAGTGTTTAAACTAAGTTCTGATTTAAACAATGCTTCTAGTGCTTTAAATCTTGCTAATTCTCAAAAAGCAGAATTAGAGGCTAATATTACAAATTACAAGCAGTTAAGTAAAGATTTAAACTCAACTTTAGATAATAAAGATAAGCAAATTTTGATTTTACTAGGTCAACTAGAGAAAAAAGATGAAGAGCTTAAAAATTTACAAGAAGATTTTCAAAAAGCTAAAGAAAAGGTGCAAAATCTTGGTTTGATTCGTGAAAATTTAAGCAAGGAATTGCAAAGCAAACTTGATAATAATATCACTATAGATGAAAAGACAGGATCTATTTCTTTGCCTGCTGAAGTACTTTTTGATAAAGATTCTTATGTGTTAAAAAATGAGGCAAAGGCAAGTTTGAGAAAAATCTTAAGCGAATATTTTGATGCTATTCTTGAAGATCCAAAAATTTTTTCCAATATTGAAAATATCATTATTGAAGGACATACTGATAGTGATGGATCTTATATTTATAATTTAGATTTGTCGCAAAAAAGAGCTTATGAGGTGATGAATTTTATCTATACTTTTTATAAGAGTGATAAGCTTCAAAAGCTTTTAATGGCAAGTGGACGTTCTTTTTCAGATCCTGTGTTTGTCAACGGAGTTGAAGATAAGGATAAGAGTCGTCGCATAGAAATAAAATTTAGCATTAAAAATGATAATGCTTTAAAGGATGTAGAAAAATTCTTTGAATTTCATTAAAACAATTAGTCCTATACAAAAAATCAATTTTAACGGATTTGAATTTTATATTAAAAGAGATGATTTATTAGGAGAAATTAATGGAAATAAAGCTAGGAAACTTGCTTTTTATATCCATCAAAGATATTCTAAAAATCAATCTTTTGTAAGTTATGGAGGAAGCCAAAGTAATGCTTTGGCGGCATTAAGTATTTTTGCTAAACAAAGATCATATAAGCTTGTTTTTGCTTGTGAAAAAATTTCTACTTTTCTTAAGAATAATCCTTGTGGAAACTATGCTTTAGCTTTAGAAAATGGTGTTGATTTTGTAGAAAATATCCATTCTTTATCCTTAAAGCAATTTGCTTTGTCTTTGTGTAAAAAAGATGATATTTTTATAGAACAAGGCATAGCTAATTTAGAAGCTCAATATGGCTATATGGAACTTGCTCAAGAAATTCAAATGCAAAGTCAAAGTTTAAAGCTTGATTTTGATATTTTTTTACCTTCGGGTACAGGCACTTCGGCAGCTTTTTTGGCAAAGTATTCTAAATTTAAAGTATTTACTTGCGCTTGTGTAGGTGATATTAAATATCTTAAAAAACAAATTTTAACATTAGATCCAAGCTATGATTTTTCAAATTTAGAATTTTTAACAAGTGATAAAAAATATCACTTTGCTAAGCCGTATAAAGAATTTTATGAGCTTTATATGGATTTAAAGTTAAAGTGCAATATAGAATTTGACTTGTTGTATGATATTTTAGGATTAAGCATAGCATTAAAACAAGAGTGGAAAAAACCATTGCTTTATATACATCAAGGTGGAATTTTAGGAAATTCCACTATGTTAGAGAGATATAAATTTAAAAAATTAGTTTAAAATTCCATAGATAAAAATGATTAAAATAATCAAAGGTACTATATATTTTACATAATAAAACCAAATTCCAAACCATGAACTTTTAAGTGTATTGTTATTGCTAAGTTCTTTTAGACTTTCTTGTTTGCCTAAAATCCAACCTACGTAAATGCAGCAAAAAAATGCAGTTAAAACAAACAAAATATTTCCACTAATGAAATCAAAACTATCAAAAATGTTTTTTCCTTTGATGATAACAATATCACGCCAAGGCCCATAAGTTAGAATACAAGGAAGATTACCAAGTATGAAGATAAATCCTAGAGTTAGGTTAATAGAAAGATTTTTAGAATATTTAAATTTTTCTTCTAATACGCTAATAATAACTTGATAAATTGGCAAGCTTGTGGTTAAAGCTGCAATCAAGAGTAAGACAAAAAATAAAATACACACAATGGTGCCAAAATGGATATGAGAAAATGCTATAGGTAAAGTTTCAAAAACCAAAGAAGGCCCGCTATCTGGAGCAAGTCCCGCTGAGAAAAGTGCTGGAAAAATCATAAAACCAGCCAAAACAGCTATGATGGTATTTAAAACCCCTGTATAAATAGCGGTTTTTGCCATATTTTCATTTTTATTAAGATGAGATGAAAGTGTTATCATTACCCCAAAACCTAGGGATAAAGCAAAAAAGACTTGTCCTAAAACATCGATTAAAAGTTTTGGTGATAAAATTTTACTAAAATCAGGTTCAAGATAAAATTTAACTCCAGTCATAGCTCCATCAAGGGTTAAATTGCGTCCTACAACAATAATAAGACAGATAAATAACAAAGGCATTAAAAATTTTACGGATTTTTCTATACCATCTATAATGCCTCTTTTTAAAATAATATAATTAATAATTACAAAAACAGTGGTAAAAATACCAACTCCTAAAGGATTGAAGGCTATTTTGTTGTTAAAAAACTGATGAGTAAATTCTTTGCTTACTACATTGGCAAGACTAAAATTCCCTAGGGTTAATTCCCAAATATAAACTAAAACCCATCCTCCAAGTACCATGTAGTAAGCCATTATGCCAAAGCTTCCTAAAAGTCCCATATATCCAATACTTTGCCATTTTTGTTTGAAAGCATCTACGCTATTTGTCATCGCTTTTCTGCCTATGACATTTTCAACTAAAATAACAGGAATGCCTATGATAATCATAGCTATACAAAAAACTAATACATAAGCACCGCCACCATTTTCTCCTACAAGATAGGGAAAACGCCAAGTTGCTCCAAATCCTATGGTTGCTCCAGCAACTGTTAGAATATAAGTTAGTGTGCTACTCCATGTTTGTCTTTGCATGATTATCCTTTCGAAAAAGAATTATTTTACCTAAAAATAACTTTAAAAACTTATAAGCTATCCATATAGCTTATATCGTAAGTATTTTTTAAGCGTTTGTGTATCGTTTCGTGCCAATTTTGAGATATGAGAGAGTTTAATTTTTCTAATTTATCTAATAAAATCGGATTTTGTCTAAGAGCTTGATGTGGGGAGTAAAAAAGTTGATTGAGTTCAAATACACTAAGTGAAGTAGAATTTTTTTCTAAAATTTTAATGTTTTCATGCTTTCGTATTTGTCCAACTTGTAAAACTTTATAATACCATCCACTCAAGCCCGTTTTAAAAATTTCATGTGTAAAATTTGAATTATTGTGAATT
Organism: Campylobacter sp. 2014D-0258; assembly: GCF_008000495.1. Classification (NCBI taxonomy): domain Bacteria; kingdom Pseudomonadati; phylum Campylobacterota; class Epsilonproteobacteria; order Campylobacterales; family Campylobacteraceae; genus Campylobacter; species Campylobacter sp. 2014D-0258. Next base: position 136,693 of record NZ_VOAR01000021.1, on the reverse strand, counting down.
TTAGAAATTTTTACACAAGGTTTTCTAGGTTCGCTTACTTGCAGTATTGCATTTGAAATTTGATGTATATCACCTATGCAAACATTTTGTTCACAAAGCCCATCGATGCTCAAATTTTCACCCATTGAGCCAAAATTTAGCTTTTTATTAAGAAATCTTTCCCATATAGGATAGTTTTGACAAGAGTTGGCAAAAATAGCCTTATGGTAGCCTCCATGATGAATTTTATCAGCTATTTGATCATCTAAAATACCTAGAAAATCAATTTGTGTTTCTTCTAGGTAAGTATCTTTAATAAATGCGCTTTGGAAATTTTTATAGTTTTTAATTTTCCCTATTTGCAAACTTTGAATTTTCATGGTTCTAGTTTTTTTAATAAATCATCAGCACTGATAAAACCCGTGATTTTTAATTTTTCTTTTCCATTTTCAAAGAAAATTAAAACAGGTGGGCCAAAAACATTAAATTCTTTCATGGTTTTAATTTGTTCATTATTATTTTCGCTTACATCAACTTTGATAAGTTTGTAATTTTGCATTTTTTGTATGATTCTTTCATCGCTAAAGGTTAATTCATCTAAAAGTTTGCAATTTTCACACCAAGATGCAGTAAAATCAAGCATTATGGGCTTTGTATTTGTTTGTATTTCTTGCTTTAATTGTTCAAAATTGTTGATATAATCATAGCTTAAAGCAGATTTTGAGGCAGATATAGTATTGAAATTTAAAGGATTTAAGAAATTTTTAGCCCCAAAAAGTCCCCCTAGGAAAATACTTAGAGAATAAGCTAAAATAAGAATTAAAATACTTTTTTTAATTTTAGAAATTATTGTAAAACTTTTTTCAAAAATTCCCATAAAAACACTAAAAAATACACCTAAAATTCCATAGGCAATTAAAATGTAATTTTCTTCAATAATTCTAGAAAGTATCCAAATAGCCATAGCCAACATAACAAAACCAAAGAAAATTTTTACTTTTTCCATCCAAAAACCAGGTTTAATAAAACCTAATCCTAAGCCTATGAAAAGCAAAGGTATACCCATGCCAAAACTCATGATAAAAAGCGCACTACCACCTAATAAAGCATTGCCTGTATTGGCTATATAAATTAAAGCACCTGCTAAAGGAGCTGCTACGCAAGGACCTACTATTAAAGCAGATAAAAATCCCATGATGGCTATACCTAAAACTCCTTTCCCTTTTTCGCTTTTTTTATGTATAAAGGTTTGAAATCTTAATGGCAATTCAAAACGAAAAGCTCCAAACATAGCAAAAGCAAAAGCTATGAAAATTAGAGCAAAAAGAATTAAAATAATAGGTTTTTGCAAAATTCCTTGAATACTTGCTCCTAGAAAACTTGCTATAACTCCAGCAATAGCATAGGCTAAAGACATGAAAAAAACATAGATAAAAGAGAGAAAAAAACTATATTTTTTTGAAAATTTAGCATTACTTTTTGCTACGATAAGAGAAGATAAAATCGGAATCATAGGTAAAATACAAGGTGTTAAGGAGAGTAAAAGTCCATAGCCAAAAAAACTTAGCAAAATCCAAAAAAAGTTATCTGTTGCTAAAAAATTTGCTATAGAGCTTTCTTCAGATTCAATTTTAGTTTTTTTATCTGTTTTTTGAGTTTTGTAAGGTTTTGAAATTTCAAAAGCATCTTTTTTAGAAATGAGATCAAAGTACCAAGTTTGAGGATTATAACACAAGCCTTGTTCAGAACAACCTTGAAATTCGAGTTTGATTAAATTTGTGGTATTTTTTGCAAAGCGCTCTAGTAATAAATTTGGCAAAGCTAAATTTAATTTTTGATAATAAACATTTTCATTACCTCTTGTAGAACTTTGAGGTAGATTAATCAAAGAACTTATATCTTTTTCGTTTATATATAATTTAAGTTTATTAGAATAAAGATAAATATCTTTTCCAAGTTCAATATCAATTGAGATAGAGTTATTATAAGAGTTTGATTTTACATTAAAAGCTTCATTTAAAGACAATATAGAAGCAAAACATAAACAAAAACTTAATAAAATAATACCAAAAATACGCATAAATTTCCTAAAAACTTATTTTTTCCTTTATTTTTAGCTTCAATTATAATTTATTATGGTAAATTTGCTTTAAATACTTTATAAAGGTTTGAAAATGCAAGAAAATAATTCTCCAAAAACGCAAGCGGCTGTTAAAAAGAATGAAATTTATGTTTCTGTTAAAAGAAAGAAAAGTACAATAGAATATGAAAAAGATTTAAAGAATTTGCAAATTGAGCTTTTGAAATTTCAAAATCATGTTAAAGCCAATGGTTTAAAGGTTCTTATACTTATAGAAGGGCGTGATGCGGCTGGAAAAGGTGGGGCGATTAAACGTTTGATTGAGCATTTAAATCCGCGTGGTTGCCGCGTTGTGGCTCTTGAAAAACCTAGTGATGTGGAAAAAACACAGTGGTATTTTCAGCGTTATATAGCACATTTGCCCTCAGCCGGTGAGATTGTGATTTTTGACAGATCTTGGTATAATCGCGCAGGAGTAGAACCAGTTATGGGTTTTTGTACACCGCAACAACATAAAGATTTTTTAAGAGAAGTGCCTTTGTTTGAAAATATGATTTCAAATAGTGATATTATTTTTTTTAAATTTTATTTTTCAGTATCAAAAGACGAGCAAAAAAAACGTTTTGAAAAACGCCGAAGTGATCCACTTAAACAATATAAATTATCTCCTGTGGATCAAAAATCGCAAGAATTATGGGATAAATATACTTTAGCTAAATACTCTATGCTTTTAGCATCTAATACTCCAACTTGTCCTTGGACTATTATTTCTTCTGATGATAAGAAAAAAGCAAGATTAAATTTATTGCGTTTTATACTTTCTAAGGTAGAATATCCAAATAAAAAAACTGGAGATTTTTCCAAAATTGATACCAAATTAGTGCGTAGTGGAGAAGAAGAAATACGAAAAATGGAGGCGAATTTGGAAAAACTTGACAGTAAAAAAGCAGATGAGAAAATAAAAGATTTAGATTAAGGAAAAGAATGCATAAACTGGTTGAAAATTTAGCACTAAAGTACTATGATAAAATAGTTGATTTAAGACATCAAATTCATATGCATCCTGAGCTTGAATTTGAAGAAGAAAATACAGCTCATTTAGTGTGTAAAATTTTAGATGAGTTTGGCATTAAATATCAAAAAAATATTGCAAAAACAGGAATTTTAGCTATTATAGAAGGAAAAAAGAAGAGTCAGAAAAAACCAAAATGCGTTCTTTTAAGAGCGGATATGGATGCTTTGCCTGTGCAAGAAAAAACTAATCTAAGCTATGCTTCAAAAATTGATGGTAAGATGCACGCATGTGGACATGATGGACATACAGCAGGACTTTTGGGAGCTGCTTTGATGTTAAATGAGCTCAAAGATGAATTTAGTGGCACGATTAAATTTATGTTTCAGCCCGCAGAAGAGGGAAGCGGTGGAGCTAAACCTATGATAGAATCAGGTGTATTGGAAAATCCTTATGTTGACGCAGTTTTTGGTTGTCATTTATGGGGGCCTTTGCTTGAAAATACTGCTCAAATTGTAAGTGGCGAAATGATGGCTGGAACGGATATTTTTGATTTGGAATTTATTGGCAGAGGAGGACATGGAGCTCATCCGCACACTTGTATAGATCCTATAATTATGGCAACGCAATTTGTAAATAATATACAAAGTGTTGTTTCTAGGCGTTTAGCCCCTTATGAAGCAGGGGTGATTACCGTAGGTCAAATTTGTGCAGGAACTACTTATAATGTTATTCCTGCAAATGCTTATTTAAAAGGAACTGTGCGTTTTTTAAATGATAAAACACAAGATATTTTAAAAAGTTCTCTAGAAGAAGTGGCTGCTGCTACAGCAAAATCTAATGGTGGAGATTATAAGCTTAAATATACTAAAGAATTTCCTCCATTGATTAATGATGAAAAAGCTGCTTTAATAGCAAGAAAAGCTTTTGCAAAGGTCTTAGGAGAAGAAAATATCATTGTTTCTTCTAAACCTGACATGGGGGCTGAAGATTTTGCTTTTTTAACACGAGAAAGAATGGGAGCTTATGTATTTGTTGGAATTTCAAAGGATTTAAATCATCCAGCTTTGCACCATAGTTCTACTTTTTGTTGGGATGATGAAAATTTAAAAGTTTTAATGCAGGGTGATGTGATGATGGCTTTAGAATTTTTAAATTTATAAAATAGAATTAAAAATTCACAAAAAATTCACAAAAAATGAGTAAAATTTAATCTTGATTTTTCTTTAGGATTTGTTATTATGAAAAAGAAAGTTATTTTAATCATTTTAATTGCAATACTTGGAAGTGTTGGGGCTTATTTTATTTTTTTTAATAATGATGAAAAAATCAGCTATTTAACTCAAAAAATACAAAAAAAAGATATATCTCAAACCATAGAGGCAGTAGGAAAGGTATATGCCAAAGATCAAGTCGATGTGGGTGCTCAAGTTAGCGGACAAATTATAAAACTTTATGTGGATGTGGGAACTCATGTAAAGCAAGGTGATTTGATCGCTCAAATTGACAAAGATAAACAACAAAACGATTTAGATATTACAAAAGCTCAGCTTGAAAGCGCTAAGGCTAATTTAGAGAGTAAAAAAGTTGCTCTTGAGATTGCGAGTAAGCAGTATCAAAGAGAGCAAAAACTTTATGCAGCTAAAGCAAGTTCTCTTGAAAATTTAGAAACTCAAAAAAATAATTATTATACTTTAAAAGCTAATGTTGCAGAGCTTAATGCTCAAGTAGTTCAGCTTGAAATCACTCTTAAAAATGCACAAAAAGATTTAGGTTATACAACCATTACTGCTCCTATGGATGGTGTTGTGATTAATGTAGCTGTAGATGAAGGACAAACAGTTAATGCTAATCAAAACACTCCTACTATAGTCCGTATAGCTAATTTAGATGAAATGGAAGTAAGAATGGAAATAGCAGAGGCTGATGTGAGTAAGATAAAAGTAGGAACAGAGCTTGATTTTTCTTTGCTTAATGATCCTCAAAAAACTTATCATGCTAAGATTGCAAGTATAGATCCAGCTGATACTGAAGTGAGTGATTCTAGTACAAGCTCAAGCTCATCAAGTTCGAGTTCTTCAAGCTCAAGCTCATCAAATGCTATTTATTATTACGCAAAATTTTATGTACCTAATAAAGATGATTTTTTGCGTATTGGTATGAGTATACAAAATGAAATTGTCGTAGCAAGTGCAAAGGCTGTTTTAGCAGTGCCAACTTATGCAATTAAAAGTGATCCAAAAGGCTATTATGTTGAAATTTTGGAAAATCAAAAAGCTGTTAAAAAATATGTCAAACTTGGCATTAAAGATTCTATCAATACTCAAATTTTAGAAGGTGTAAATGAAAATGAAGAATTGATAGTAAGCTCAAGTGCTGATGGTTTAGCTCCTAAAATGAAGTTGAGATTTTAATGATTTTTCTTAAAAATATTTGCAAAAATATAGGTGAAAATGCCATTTTAAAAAATGTAAGTTTAAGTATAGAAAAAGGTGAATTTGTTGCTATTATAGGACAAAGTGGAAGTGGTAAAACTTCACTTTTGAATATCATAGGAACATTAGATACACCGAGTAGTGGAACTTATGTTTTTGATGAGCATGAAGTCACTAAACTTAATAACGATGAAAAAGCAAGATTAAGGCGTGAAAAAATAGGCTTTATATTTCAAAGATACAATCTTTTAAGCTTGCTGAGTGCTAAAGAAAATGTTTCTTTACCTGCAGTTTATGCGGGAAAAAATTTACAAGAAAGAAGTCAAAACGCTAAAAAACTTTTAAATGATTTAGAACTAGCTCATAAGTTAGATTCTAAACCGAATGAATTAAGCGGAGGACAGCAACAACGCGTTTCTATAGCAAGAGCTTTGATGAATGGCGGAGAGCTTATTTTGGCTGATGAGCCAACGGGAGCTTTGGATAGTAAAAGTGGTATTATGGTGCTTGAAATTTTACAAAAACTTAACGCACAAGGTCATACTATAGTCTTAGTAACTCACGATCCAAAAATTGCAGCACAAGCTAAAAGGGTTATAGAGATTAAAGATGGAGAAATTTTAAGTGATACTAAAAAGGAAAAAGCTCAAGAAAAACTCACTTTAAAAACAATGCCCAAAGAGAAAAAAACACTTACTTTGCTTAAAAATCAAGCCTTTGAGTGTTTTAAGATAGCTTATTCTTCCATACTTGCACACAAACTTCGTTCTGTTTTAACTATGCTTGGAATCATCATAGGTATTGCTTCTGTAGTTTGCGTTGTAGCTTTAGGATTGGGTTCTCAAGCTAAGGTGCTTGAGTCTATTGCAAGACTTGGAACAAATACTATTGAAATTCGTCCTGGAAGGGGTTTTGGAGATTTGCGTTCAGGTAAAACAAGGCTTAATTTTAGTGATTTAGAAACGCTAAGATCTTTAGAATATTTAGAAGCAGTTGATGCTCATTCAAATACTTCAGGAGTGGCAACTTATACCAATATTTCTTTAAGTGCAAGAGCTGAAGGAGTGGGGGTAAATAATTTTGCTATAGAAGGTTTAAGGATAGATGCGGGAAGAATTTTAAATAATGATGATGTAAAAAATAGTACCAATGTTGCTGTGCTAGATTTTAATGCTAAAAAAAATCTTTTTCCTGATGAAAAAAGTGAAAATATTTTAGGTCGTGTGGTGCTTTTTAATTCTCAACCTTTTAAGATTATAGGAGTTTTGCAAAAAGATACAGACAAGCCTATAGAAGATAATGTAGTGCGTCTTTATATACCCTATACAACACTGATGAATAAGCTTACAGGAGATAGAAATTTGCGTGAAATCATAGTTAAGGTTAAAGATGATGTGAGTTCAACTTTGGCTGAAAATGCTATCATAAGAATTTTAGAAATTAAACGCGGACAAAAGGATTTTTTTACTTTTAATTCTGACACCTTTAAGCAAGCTATTACAGCAAATAAACGCACTACAACGATACTTACAGCTTGTGTGGCTGTGATTGCTTTGATTGTTGGGGGTATAGGAGTGATGAATATCATGCTTGTTTCTGTAAGTGAAAGAACAAGAGAAATAGGCATACGCATGGCTATAGGGGCTAGAAGAGAAGATATTATGATGCAGTTTTTAATCGAAGCGGTTATGATTTGTACTATAGGGGCGATTTTAGGTGTGATTTTATCGATTTTTGTTATTTTTGCTTTTAATACTTTAAGTACTGATTTTCCTATGATTTTAAATGCTTATTCTGTGCTTTTGGGACTTTTAAGTTCTATGTTTATCGGTGTGGTTTTTGGTTTTTTCCCTGCAAGAAATGCAGTAAATTTAAATCCTATTAGTGCATTATCAAAGGAATGATATGAAAATAATACTTAGCATTTTTTTAGCATTTTTCTTGAGTGCTTGTGGAGTAAAACTTAGCTTGCCTAAAGAAGTTGATTTAACTCAAGAACAAATGAAAGATTTAAATCTCACTTATGATTGGTATAAATCCTATGATAATGCAAAATTAAATGAATTTCTAAATTTTGTTTTATTGAATAATAGTGATATTAATATAGCTAGAAAAACTTTGCTTTCAGCTTTGGCTAGAGCCGATTTGATTGATTATGATTTATATCCGACTTTAAGTGGAAATTTGGGTTTTGGTGGAGATAAAGATTTAAATTCAGGCAAACAAAGTAAAAATTTCAATAATTCTTTAAATTTAAGCTATGAGCTTGATATTTATGGAAAATTAAGAGATAGTGCAAGTGCGAGTGAATTTAGTGCAAAAGCAAGTGCTTATGATCTTGAAAATTTAAAAATAAGCATGATCAATACAGCTTTAAATGATGTTTTTGAGCTGGCTTATTTTAACGATGTAGATAAATTGCTTCGAGCTTATCTTTCAAATTTAGAACAAATGAAAGAGCTTTATAGTTATAAATACAAGCTTGGAAAAATAGAAGAATTAGATCTTTTAAACATAGAACAAAGCTTATTAAGAGCTAAACAAAATTTATTAAGCAATGATCAAAATCGTAATTTACTCATAAAAAATTTACAAGATTTATTGGCAAAGCAAGAAGGTTTTGTTTACATAGAGTATTTTAAAACTTTATCTTTAAATGATTTTAAAACCTTAAGTCCTGATTTTAATATACCTTTAAAAGCTTTAGCGTACCGTGCAGATGTGAGATCTAAACTCAATAGCTTAAAATCAGCCTTTAAGGATTATTCTTCCATGCAAAAATCTATTTTGCCTAGTATTTCTTTAGGTGGAGCATTAAGCGGAAGTGATAAAAAAATCGATGATAGTTTTAAATTTGAAATTTTAAGTGGCAATGTTAAGATTTCTTTACCTTTCTTAGATTATGGTAGAGTAAAGCAAAATATCAAAATTTCACAATTTACTTATGAGCAACTTTTAATTTCTTATGAGCAAGCCTTGCAAAGTGCGATGAATGAATTTGCATTGAATTATAAAGATTATCAAAGCGACACCTTGCTTTTGCAAAATTTGCAAAATATTAACATTAAACAAGAGCTTATCACTAAGGCGTATTATGAAAAATATATTTTAGGAAAAAGTGAATTAAAAGATTATTTGGATGCAAACAATACTTTAAATTCTACCCAGCAAGAATTTTTAAGAGCTAGATTTAATCTTTTAAAAACCATTAATTCTTACTATCAAATCACAGCTTTAAGTTTTAATGATGAAAACTTAGAATTTCTTAAGTATTAAATTTAATAATCAATGATATTTTTTAAATCCTCGAGTAACTTTTTAGCCATCAGCTCATAGCCTTTTATAGTAAGATGTACATCATTGAGCGAAAGCTTTTGTTCTATCCATTTGTTTTTTCCCCCACTATCTTGCATAAACTGATGCATATCAAAAATAAGAGTTTTTTCTTCTTTAGCAACTTCATATAATGCTTTGCGTATGGTAAAAAAATCAGGAGCAAGCTTGTAGTTTTTACCTTGTTTTTGAACTACAGTTGGTGGAGAGATTAGCATGATAACAGCGTTTTTATTGTAAGTTTTTAAAATACTAATCCATTTTTTTAAATTATTTTTGAATTTTTGTTTTTCAAACCCTTTAAAGAGTGCATCATTAGAACCATAGGCAAGAATAATTAAATCATTGTGTAAAAGTCCTAGTTCTTTTTTTACAACTGTTTGATTCCAAGAGAGCCATAAATCACTTTTGGCACCATTGATTGCAATGGTATCTAAGAAAACATTATTATCTTTATTTGTGATGAAATATCCTCCTAGCTCAGCATCTTTTTGTAAGGCTGAAATTTGCAAAGGAAGATCAAGTTCTAGTTCTTTATAAGACCATTTGTTAATTTGTGTAGTTCTTAACTCATAGCTTTGGTTTTTTGCATCTTTGATGCTAAAAGCATTGGTATTTTGCTTGGCTTTAAATAAAAATCCTATTTTGAAATTTTTTTTATCTAGGGTTGTATCAAGGTTGATTTTTGCGCCTTTAGTTTTTGCTTTGGCTATTATCCCACCTAATGGAAAATTATGTCCAGCATTAGCAGGATTTCTTGAGTTTAAAATTTCAAAGTTTTTATAAGAATAAACAAGATTAAGATTTTGTTGATATTTAGGCTGTAAAGGATAGGCAAAACCTATAGAGTTAGAGCGGATTAAATATCCTCTTATGACACGCGGAAAGAAATCAGCCGCCATATGAGAATCTCCATAAATTCTAATTCCTATGTTTTGATTTTTTTCTAATTTTTTTTCTAGATTTTTAAGATCTTTTTTTAATACATAACTTGTTAAAGCAGAGTGATTTTTGTTTTGATTGAGTATGGAATCTATTGTGTCATTTGTATTTAAATTTTGTGCATAAGAGCTAGTAAAAATAATAAAAAACAATAAGATAATTTTAAATTTATTTACTAGCATTTTCTTCCTTAAGTTTTATGTGTTCTAATAAAAGTTTAGACATTTCTCTTGCGCCACTTGGAGTAAAATGAACCCCATCATCTGTTCTTACTTTTATACTTCTATTGTTTTCATCTTTTATATAAGCTGAGTATTCATCATTGACACTAAAAAATAGCTTAGTGTTGATAAAAATTTCTTTATTTTTAAGAATTTCATCGCTGTAAATTTTATTGAGCACTTGTATTTTTTTGTTCAAATCTTCTTTTTTTACAGGAGGGATTTCAAACCAAAAAACTTTGGCTTTATGTTTTTTAGCGATTTTAATGATTTCATCTACACGACTTGTGTAAATATCTATCCAAGAAGGGGAGCCAAAACGATGGTAATTTCCTCCTTTTTTAATATCCCAAGGATCATTAGCGCCAAGAAGAACAACAAGATATTTAATATTTGAGTTTTTAATAAAAGCTTCATTGGTGGCTTTTGACCAGTCAAAATAGGATTTATAAGAAAGGCCTGTATTTTGTTTACTAAGATCGGTTACCTTAAGATTTAAATTTCTTAAATCTCTATTTAAGGCTATTGCAACACCTTGCATTAAAGAATCTCCGATAAATAAAAACTCATCTCCATTTTGTAGCTCTAATTTGGTATTGTCGATAAAACTAATATTTGCATCTTGGATTAAGGTTAGATTTGTTTCTTTATGAGAAGTGTTTTCATCATTTTCTAAAGTGTTTAGAACTTTATCTATTTTACTTAAGTTTTCATCTGTTGATTTACTTTCTTGATTTGTAGTTTCTTCATTGGTTTGAGGCAAGGGTTCGTTGCTTAAAATTGCACGAATTTGTTCTAATTTAATTTTGAAGCCATTGGCTTCTTTTAAAAGATCATTATGAGGATAGAATGCAAAATGATATTTTTGTTCTATATAAGAGCTAATGCTCTGATTCATAACTACAACAACCAAGCCAAGCACCATAATCAAAATGAAGAAAAATCTAACTACACTCATCTAAAAACTCGAATAAATAAAATCAGGAATTCCATCTGGCATAAAAGCAAAAACCAAAAGTAAAATAAAAGCTATGATAAAAGGTTTTAGTAAAAATGGAGTAAGATTTAAAATCTTAATGCAATATTCTTTAAAATTAATAAATAAAGGATAGATCATAAAAAGAACCCCAAAAGCAACCAACATATAGATATCGTTATAAGATGGAATTTGGAAGAAATTATAATAACAAGCTTTAAAATATTCTATTGCATCTTCTAGATTTTTGCTATAATAAAAGAAAATCCAAGTAAAACATACAAATTGAAAGGTTAAAAATCTTCCTAAAGCTGGAATTTTTTGTAAACTAAATTTGCTTAAAGCTAGCAAATGTATAAAAACTATGCCAATACCATGCAATAAACCCCAAACAATAAAAGCAAGTGTATTGCCATGCCACATACCTGAAAGTATAAAAGCGATGAGTATATTAGCTACAGTGCGTGGTATTCCTTTTCTATTGCCCCCTAAAGGTATATAGATATAATCTCTTATAAAGGTTGAAAGACTGATATGCCATCTAGCCCAAAAATCTTTTAGGTTTTTTGCAAGATAAGGCATGTTAAAGTTAGGCGGAAGGGTAAAACCTAACATTAAAGCAAAAGCACAAACTAAATCAACATATCCGCTAAAATCGCAGTATATTTGAATTGCATAGGCGTAAATTGCGCTTAAAAGTTGTATGAAATTATAAGATTGTGGAAAGTCTAAAATACTTTTAGCATAAATTCCAAGGTAATTGGCTATTAAAACTTTTTTAACTATACCAAAAACAAGCAAGATGATGATTAAATTTGCATGTTTAAATTCGCGTTTTTGATAGGCCTGTTCAAAGAAAAAAGAACTTCGCATAATGGGCCCTGAAAGTAGTGTTGGAAAAAATGATAAGAAGGTTGCTAAATTTAAAAAACTTTCTAAACGGCGTTTTTGATAAACTTCTACAAGATAAGTAATAGAAGTAAAGGTATAAAAACTAATTCCTATTGGTAATACTAAATCAATATTTAAAAATTCTAAACCGAAAAAATTTAATATCTCATCAACACTTCCTTTGATACTAGGAAAGTATTTAAAAAAACATAAATTTAAAATAATAAAAGCCATGCAAGTAGCGAAAATATAACGCTTGCGACGCACAAAAATTAGCAAGGCAAAATAGTGTATAAAAAAGGTATATATAAATAAAACTAAGGCGAAATAAGGATTGATTAAAATATAAATAATATAAGAGAAAATTAAAATTAAAATATTTTGTATTTTGTAATCATTTTTAAAAGTCCAATAAATAGCAAAAAAAGCTATCATTAAAATACTAAATTCTAGAGAAAAATAAGTCATACCTTCAATCCAAAGCGAGATTTGCCCATAGTAGGGCAAAGATTATTTTTTTCTGCTTAATGCAATATTTTTGATGTATTGATCAGCTAAATAAAGTCCATTTCCGTGTTCTCCGATTAACTTAATCTTGTCAACTATACCGCGGAAAAGTGCTTCTTCTTCGTGTTGTTCGCTTACATACCATTGTAAGAAATTAAAAGTAGAATAGTCTTTATGTGTTAGCATGTGTTCAACTAAAGTATTGATTGATTTTGTGATAAATTGCTCATGTTCATAGGTTTTTTCAAAAACATCAAGTAAAGATTTGAAATTTTGTTCAGGCTGTTTTACTTCTTGAAGCTCTACATGAGAATCTGTTTCATTAAGATAAGTGATAAGCTTTTTAGCATGATCGCTTTCTTCGCTTGCATGTGCAAACAAGAAGGCTCCAGCTCCATCAAGACTGTTTTCATAGCACCAAGAACTCATACTAAGATATAAGTTTGCTGCATACATTTCTTTGTTTATTTGTTCATTGAGTAATTTTACAACTTCTTTAGAAAGCATTCTTATCTCCTTATTAAAATTTAAAATGTTTTATAATGATATATTATTTTTTTAAAAACAAGCTAAATTTTTTGATAGTTAAAAATTATATTTAAGAAAAATACAAAATAAAAAATGTTTCCAAAATGTTTCCAAGTTTTTTTAAACTTCCATTACTTTTTTAAAGTTAAGGAGAAAAAATGAAAAAAATTCTATCTTTAAGTGTGGCAAGTCTTGCACTTTGTGGTGCTTTAAATGCAGTAGATTTAAAAATCGCAGGTTCATCGACTGTGTATCCTTTTACTTCTTTTGTAGCTGAAGAATATGCTTCGATCAAAAATACAAAAACTCCTATAGTAGAGAGCTTGGGAACAGGGGGTGGATTTAAGGTATTTTGTGAAGGAACTACTGATATTTCTAATGCTTCAAGACCTATGAAATTAAGCGAATTTGAAACTTGCAAAAAAGCAGGGGTAACTGATATAGTAGGGATGATGATAGGTTATGATGGTATAGTTTTAGCTCAAAATAAAACCAATGCTCCATTAAATATCACAAAAAAAGAACTTTTCTTAGCATTGGCAAAAGAAATTCCACAAAATGGAAAACTTATACCAAATCCTTATACAAACTGGAATCAAATCAATAAAAATTTACCAAATCGTAAAATTAGTGTTTATGGTCCACCATCAAGTTCAGGAACAAGAGATACTATAGAAGAGCTTGTAATGAGTGATGTGTCTAAAAAAATTCCTGAGTATAAAGGCGAGTATAAAACCATACGCCAAGATGGTGCTTATATCCCAAGTGGTGAAAATGATAATCTAATCGTTTCAAAACTTACTATTGATAAGGATGCTTTTGGAATTTTTGGTTATAGCTTTTTAGTGAGCAATTCAGACAAAATCAATGCTGCTAATATAGATGGTGTTACGCCAAGCGAAGAAAGCATCGCAGATGAAAAATACGAACTTGCAAGAAGTTTGTTTATTTATATCAATGCTAAGAAAAATCCAAAAGAAGCCTTTGATTTTGCAAAAATTTATATGAGTGATGATTTGGCAAAAAGTGGTGGAGAGCTTGAAAAAATAGGACTTGTTCCTTTGAGTGATGATAAATTAAAAGCTTCTCAAAAACACGTAGAAGATAGAAAAATTTTAAATGATGAGCTTGTAAAAGCTGGAAAAGTTTTTTAAGGAAAAACTTTGTTAAAAGAAAAAATAATCAAATTTGCACTTTTTTTATGTGCTTTTGTAAGCGTGATAGTAAGTTTTGCTATCATGCTTACAATTTTAATTGAAGCTTTAAAATTCTTTCAAAAAGAAAGCGTTGTTACCTTTTTATTCTCAAGTCAGTGGGCAGCTGATGCAGCTTTTATGAATGCAGATGGCACGAGTAAACAAGGTGTTTTTGGGGCGCTATCGCTTTTTTGGGGAACTTTTTATATTTCATTGATTGCTATGCTAACGGCTTTACCTTTAGGGGTTATGTGTGCTATATATTTAGGTGTTTTTGCTGGCAAAAAATCTAAAAATTACTTAAAACCTATTTTAGAAATCATTGCAGGGATTCCTACTGTTGTTTTTGGATTTTTTGCGGCTATAGTTGTAGCGCCTTTTATAGTGTGGTTTTTTTCTTTATTTGGCATACAAGCAAGCTTTCAAAGTGCTTTAGGCGCAGGTTTTATCATGGGGATCATGATAGTACCTATAGTGGCTTCTTTATCTCAAGATTGCATTGAAGCAGTAAGCGAGAAAAGGATTAATGGCGCTTATGCTTTAGGTATGACAAAAAAAGAAGTGGTTTTTGCCGTGATTTTACCTGAGGCTATTCCTGGTATAGTTGCAGCTTGTCTTTTAGGACTTTCAAGAGCCTTAGGCGAAACTATGATAGTGGTGATGGCAGCTTCTTTGCGTCCAAATTTAACTTTAAATTTTTTAGAAGATATGACAACGGTAACGGTAAAAATCGTAGAAGCTTTAAGTGGAGATCAAGCTTTTGATAGTTCTTTGGCTTTAAGTGCTTTTTCTTTAGGTTTGGTGCTTTTTGTCATCACTTTAATCATCAATATGTTTAGCGTTTATCTTATCAATCGCTTTCACAAAAGGAAAAATTTATGAAAAAACTTTTTAAAAAAAGACAAAAAGCTTCAAAGTCTTTTAAAAGACTTTGTAAAATGGGGCTTTATATTAATTTAATTTTTCTTTGTATCTTTTTAGGAAGTGTAGCTTATCTTGGATTTCCTGCTTTTAAGCAAACTTATATTTTTGTAGAGGCTAATAGAAATTCTCCTGCTTATGATCTTTTATCTCGCGCAGAACAAAGAAAAATAAGAACAGGACAAATCACTGAAAAAACTTGGCTTTTGGCAAATTCAGAAGTAGATCAATATATGAAGCAAAAATATAATCGCCTTAGTGAAAAACAAAGAACTTTAGTCGATGATCTTGTGCAAAAAGGCGAGATAGAGCTTAAATTTAATAGCAATTTCTTTTTAAATGGGGACTCAAAATCTCCTGAAAATTCAGGAATTTTATCTTCAGTTATAGGGACTTTGCTTGTTATGCTTGTTTGTATGGTTGTGAGTGTTCCTATAGGCGTTGCAGCGGCAATTTACTTAGAAGAATTTGCACCACAAAATATCCTTACACATTTTATAGAAGTGTGTATTAACAACCTTGCAAGTATTCCTAGTATCTTGTTTGGACTTTTAGGACTTGGAGTGTTTATCAATCTTTTTGGAATGCCTCGTTCAAGTGCTTTAGTGGGTGGGCTTACTTTGGCGATCATGAGTTTGCCTATTATCATTGTTTCAACCAAAGCAGCCTTAAAAAGTGTGGATATCAATATGAAAAATGCTGCTTATGCCTTAGGTATGACAAAGGTTCAAATGGTAAAAGGTATTATGTTACCTTTGGCTATGCCTATGATTTTAACAGGTTCTATTTTAACTTTAGCTCAAGCTATAGGCGAGACTGCACCTTTGATGATTATCGGTATGATAGCATTTATCCCTGATGTAGCTAGTTCGATTTTTGATCCAACTAGCGTTTTACCTGCTCAAATTTACTCATGGTCGGCTATGCCAGAGCGTGCATTTTTAGAAAGAACAGCAGCGGGTATTATTGTGCTTTTAGGACTTTTAGTCGTGTTAAATCTTAGTGCAATATTATTAAGAAAATATTTTCAAGGAAAATTAAAGTGATAGCAAAAACAACAAATTTAAATTTATTTTATGGAAAAAAACAAGCTTTATTTGATATCAATATGCAAATAGAGCAAAACAAAATTACTGCACTCATCGGTGCTTCAGGATGTGGTAAATCCACTTTTTTGCGTTGTTTTAATAGAATGAATGATAAAATTGCAAAAATCGATGGTTTAGTGGAAATTGAAGGAAAAGATGTTAAAAATCAAGATGTAGTAGCCTTGCGTAAAAATGTAGGCATGGTTTTTCAACAACCTAATGTTTTTGTAAAAAGCATTTATGAAAACATCTCTTATGCACCAAAACTTCATGGTATGATTAAAAACAAAGATGAAGAAGAAGCTTTGGTGGTGGATTGCTTGCAAAAAGTGGGGCTTTTTGAAGAGGTTAAAGATAAATTAAAGCAAAATGCCCTAGCTCTTTCAGGCGGACAACAACAACGCCTTTGTATCGCAAGAGCTTTAGCGATCAAACCTAAACTTTTGCTTTTAGATGAGCCAACTTCTGCACTTGATCCTATAAGTTCAGGCGTGATTGAAGAGCTTTTAAAAGAATTAAGTCATAATCTTTCTATGATCATGGTTACGCATAATATGCAACAAGGCAAACGCGTAGCTGATTATACAGCATTTTTTCATCTTGGAGAGCTTATAGAATTTGGTGAAAGTAAAGAATTTTTTGAAAATCCAAAACAAGAAAAAACCAAGGCTTATTTAAGCGGTGCTTTTGGGTGAGATTTATACAAAAACAAGTATCTTTGTATTAAAATTATATCCTTAAAAAAGAATTTTATAAGGATATAGTTTTGTTTGAAACACTTTTAAAACTAAGCGAAGAACCTTTAAAAAGCAAGATTAAGGATTTGTATTTTTCTAAATTTAATTATGTAGGTGCTAAGATTGATTTTTGTATCACTCAAAATTTAGGACTTTTAGGTGAAATTAATTTGCTTTGGGCTGAAGCTAAACAAGGAAAAAGTGAGCTTAAAAAATCTTTTGTACAGCTTGTGCTTACCATAGGAAAATATAAATTTTATACAGAGCAAACTCCAAATTTACTTTGTGCTTTTGATGGAGAAAAGATAGCTTTTTTACCCTTTGCTTGTTTGCAAGAAATTTTTTATCAAAGCGATATAAACTTTAGTGTAACGCCTAGCAATCATACAAGTGAGCAATTTTTAAAACTTCTAAAAGAATTAGATAGTATTTTAAATACAGCGCAAATTTTTTATTATGAAAAAAATGATGAAGAATTAAAAACTTTCATAAAAGAAAATCTTACAAGCGAAAATATAAGTAAAATTAAAATCGATAAAAACAATTTTGTAAGTATTTATCATAAATGGAATAAAATGGTTAAAGATACTATCAGTATTGATTGGAATTTGGCTAAAAAAAGCGGGATTATAGATGCTGATTTTTATTTGGCTGATTTGCTTTCAAGTGAAAATGAAACTATCAGTCAAAATTTATTTGCCATTCTTAAAAAAGATTATTATGAGTTTAATAAAACAAAAAGTGATTTAGGCTCTATCATTAACGAACGCACTTCTTTTAAAGATAATCAAAAAGCTCATCATGAATTTTGGGCGATTTACGAGCGTCCTCCAAGGGAAGAATTTTGGGATTATATTATAAAACGCAGAGATTTGCTTGTAGATCAAGATGTAAGAGAGCGAAAAGGAGCATTTTTTACCCCAAGAATTTGGGTGGATAAAGCTTGTGAGTATCTTTCTAAAACTTTTGGGGAGGATTATGAAGAGGGATATTATATATGGGATTTAGCGGGTGGAACAGGAAATTTACTAGCAAAATTTACAAATAAAAAAAATATCTTTTGTTCTACTCTTGATAAAGCCGATATAGATGTGATACATGAGCGTATAAAAAATGGTGCGAATTTGTTTGAAAATCATGTTTTTCAATTTGATTTTTTAAATGATGAATTTTTTGATAAGTGTGATGATAAGGGTAAAATCATCCAAAAATCAAAATTACCTTTAAATTTGCAAGAAATTTTAAAAGATGAAAATAAACGCAAAAAATTAATAATCTTTATAAATCCACCTTATGCGGAGGCTACAAGCGCTACACAGGTTACAAATACAGGAAAAAATAAAGATAAAGTAGCAAGAGAAAATAAAATTTGTGAAAAATATAAAGACATTTTAGGAAAAGCGAACAATGAGCTTTTTGCACAATTTTTTATCAGAATTTATTGTGAGTTAGAAGATTGTTTAATGGCTAGTTTTTCTAAATTAAAATATGTAAATTCTACCAATTTTATAAAATTTAGAGAGAATTTTAAGGCTAAATTTTTAAAAGGTTTTATGGTGCCTGCTGATACCTTTGATAATGTAAAAGGAAAATTTCCCATAGGATTTTTGATATGGGATATGAGTAAAAAAGAAGAAATTAAAAAAATAAAACTTGATACATTTAATAAAAATGGGAGTTTTTTAGGAATAAAAACTTTTTATAATGATCAAAAAGAAAGTATTAATAAATGGATCAAGATTTTTGATGATAAAAAATCACAAGAGAAATTTGGATTTATGGGAAACCCAAGCCCAGATTTTCAACATAATAGCCAATTATATCTTTCTCTTAACAAAGGAATAGAGCATTTTAATTTTTACATATTCTCGCTAAAAAACCTGTTAAATGGTGCTGTATATTTCTCTGTTCGTCATGCTATAAATGCTACTTGGATAAATGATAGAGATCAGTTTTTATATCCTAATGATTTATATAAAAATGATGATGAGTTTAAAAGTGATTGTTTAGCTTTTATGCTTTTTCATGGACAAAATCGCATAAGTGCAAAAGAAGGGATAAATCATTTCATACCTTTTAGTGAAAAAGAACTAGGTATCACAAAAGAAGCTTTTGAGAGTGATTTTATGTATAAATTTATAAAGGGCAAGATAAAAGATGAAAACTCACTTTTTGGTGATGAGTTAGTAAAGATAGAATTCAGTCTTGAAGCTCAAGAGCTTTTAAAAGCAGGAAAAGAACTTTTTAAGTATTATCACACACATAGCGAGGATAAAGGCTATCTTGTCAATGCTTCGTTTTATGATATCAAAGAATTTTTTCAAGGTAGGGATGAAAAAGGTAGGATGAATCGTCCTAGCCAAGCAAAAGACGAGCATTATAAAATTTTACTAAGTGATTTAAACATAGCTTTAAATGCTTTAGCTAAAAAGTTAGAGCCAAAAATTTATGAATACGGCTTTTTAAAAGAGTAATCATGGCAAAAAAACAACTCTCTTTAACAAGACTCAGTTTTCCTATATTTTGGGATTTGCTTTCTAAGTATTTAACCGTGATTATCAATACCGCTATGGTGTCGCATTATTCTAATTTTCTTGTTGGTGCTATGGGCGCTGGAAATCAAATTTTAGATCTTTTTATCACTATTTTTTCATTTTTAAGTGTGGGTTGTAGTGTGGTGATCGCACAAGCAATTGGTGCAAAAGATCATGTTTTAGCAAGAAAAGTGATTCATCAAAGTTTGTTCTTAAATGCACTTTTAGGCTTTGTATGCGGTGTGCTTATTTTATGGCATGGGGAGTATTTGCTTTATCTTTTAAAAATTCCACAAGAATTGCTCAAAGATAGCGCAATTTACTTACATATGCTTGCAATTTGTTTGTTTTTTGATGCCATAGGTATTGTTTTAGCTGCTATTGTAAGGGTTTATAATATGGCTTATTGGGTCATGTTTATAGGTTTTTTGATGGATATAGTGGTGATTTGTGGAAATTATTATGTTTTGCATTATACAAAGTCAGAACTTTTTGGAATAGGGCTTAGTAATATTTTTGCTCGCATTGTTGCTATAGTGGCTTTACTTGTGATACTTTTTTACAAGCTTAAAATTCATCTTAAAATCAAAGAAATGATAAAACTTGAAAAAGAGGTATTAAAAAAGGTTTTAAATATAGGTGGATTTTCAGCAGGGGAAAATCTTTTGTGGATAGTCCAATACACTATAGCTTTTGCTTTTGTAGCAAGTTTAGGCGAGGCGAGTTTGAGTGTGCAAACGATTTATTTTCAAATTTCAATGCTTATCATGCTTATAGGACAAGCTACGAGTATAGCTAATGAAATCATAGTAGGTAAATTAGTCGGTGCTAGATATGAAAATATAGCTTATAAACATGCTTGGCGTGCTTTATATTTTAGTGTGGTGGCAAGTGCTTTAGTGGCACTTTTGAACTATCTTTTTCAAGATTTTACTATGCAAATTTTAGGGCTTAAAGAAGAGTTAAAAAATTTAATGATACCTTTATTTGCTCTTTCAATCTTTCTTGAAATTTCACGAACTTTTAATATAGTCATGGTGAATTCCTTGCGCGCAAGTGGCGATGCTAAGTTTCCATTTTTTAGCGGACTTGTTTTTATGATGGGGGTATCTTTACCTGTGGGTTATGTGCTTTGTTTTCATTTTAATCTTGGAATTTTAGGGGTTTGGATAGGATTTTGTGCAGATGAGTTTTTGCGTGGAATGGTAAATTCATACAGATGGAAAAGTAAAAAATGGCAAGGCAAAGCTCTAGTTTAAAATCATTTATTTATAAAGATGAGTGCTATTTTTATTCTAAAAAACGCATAAAAACTTTAAGATTAAGGCTCAATGAAAGGGGTGAATTTGTTCTTAGTATTCCTTATTTTTGCACCTTTAAAAGTGTTTATGAGTTTTTAGATAAATCAAGTTCTTGGATGAATGAGGCAAAAAAAAGATTTGAAAAAAAAGCCTTAAAAGATGATGAATTAATCTTTTTAGCTAAAAAATATCAAATCATTTTTGATGAAAATGTCAAAAAAACTTATTTTGATAAAGATAAAATTCTTTGTCAAAATAAAGCAAAATTAGATTTATTTTTAAGACAAAATGCCAAAAAGATTTTTACTTTTTATCTTAAAAAATGGAGTCAAAAAACAGGTTTATTTTACACACATTTAAGCATTAAAAATATGAAAACACGTTGGGGTTCTTGCAATCATAATAAAGCTTATATTAATTTAAATTTAAAACTCATTCAAAAGAGTTTAAAGGCTATTGAATATGTGATTTTGCATGAAATCAGCCACTTAAAATTCCCCAATCACAGCAAAGAATTTTATACTTTTATAGAGTATTTTATGAGTGATTTTAGGCAAAGAGAGAAAGAATTTTTAAGTTAAAAATGTTATATTTATAGTTTATTTTTCAAAAAAGGCATAATATGACTTTGGATTTTGATTTTATTTATAATGCAGATAATGATATTTTTGAATATTTATTGCGTTTTTATGCGAAAAATTACAATTATATCCTTAGCAAAGAAGAAAATACTTATCATTTTTCTATCGATGCAGATGAAGAAAATTTAAAGACTTTTTGTGATTCCTTAAATTTAATGAGTCATAGCGTTTTTTTGAAAAAATTTGATGTAAAAGCGGGGCAGGGTTTTAACCCTTGTATGCCAGAGGATAAAGAATTTTCAAGATTTTCTTATATTACTCATTTAAATTCTAATGCCTATCAAGAAAAAAAACTTTTAAACAAAAACGAATGGGGCGTGTTTTGTGAGTGTGAATTTTCAAGCAATTTATCAGAATTTGAAAAAATCAATGAAGAAAATTTCAATACTTTTTTAAATCTTGCTTTTGATTTGTTAAGTCAAGAAAAAAAGATTTATTTGAAAGATAAAAATGGCATTTATGAATTTTCTTTGTTTAAGAACGAATTTATAGGAGATTTTTTACTTCCTTGTGATATTAAGGCTATAAATTCAGTTTTTGTTTGTTCAAATGAAAATTTAAAACTTCTTGCAAGTTTGGAAAAACCTTTGATGAAGCTAAGGCTTAATGCCATGTTTAGAAAAAATCACAATCTTGATTTTAATGATTTTAAAATCAGACTTGCTAGGGATTTGTTTTGTTTTGCTTTAGGTTTAAAACTTTTTGAAAATGAATATAAATTTTTAAGCGTAAAAAAGATAGAAGAATATCAAAAAGATTTTTATATCAGTGCTTTAGATGAGCAAGTGGTGGTTTTGGAAGGCTTTGAATTTATCAATGCTAAGGCAAGAGAGCTTATTTTTTCTAAAGAAGATAAAAATATGGCAAGAATTTCTTATCTTGTAAGCCGTTGTAAAGAAAAGGCTTTTATTTTAGAGCTAAGTAAAGATGATGAAGATATTTTGCTTATCAACAAAGAGCTTAATTTGCTTAAACTTTGCTTACCAAAACACAGTAAAGAGCTTTATGAAGAGATACAAAAAGATGAAATCGGCGCAAGACTTTTAGAAAATTTTGCCAAAGAATTTCCGCTTTTAAATGAGAGTTTTGAACTTAAAAACAATTTTTATTCTTTGCTTGGGTTAGTAGGTAGAGTGCTAAATTTGGGTAAAAATTTACAAGAGAGTGTTAGCGAGCTTTTAAAAATCGCAGACGAATCTAAAATGCCTCGTGGGGTGAAGATTGATTATCGTTTGAAAGAAGATAAAAGTTTTGATTATACTAGGACCTTAAGATCTACTATGAGCTTTATGCTAGCAGGGGTAGATAGTGCAAATATCGCTTATGGAGCGGTTGAGAGTTTGGCTTATTTCTTACGTGATACTTATGATGAATTAAGAGAGAAAAAGCAAAGTGATTTAGCGCTTATAAGTGGATCTTTGTTTGAACATAAATCTTTGCTTAAAAATACTTTAAAACATCTTAAAAATTGTCAGTTAAGCGATGTACCACTTAGGGTATAAGATCAAAATTTCAGGCTTAGTTCAAGGGGTGGGTTTTCGCCCTTTAGTTTATGAACTAGCTTTGAAATCAAAGCTTTTTGGAGAGGTAAGAAATGATGGTTTTGGGGTAGAAATCATCCTTGCTTGCACTCAAAAAGAATGTGAAAATTTTATAGAAAATTTAAAAAATCATCTTCCACCTTTAGCAAGAATAGATAAGCTTATAATGACGCAAATTTCTATTTCAAACTATGAGAATTTTAGCATTACTCCTTCTTTAGAGAATACAAAAAGCACGCCTATGTTAAGTGATTTTGCGTTTTGTAAGGAGTGTAAAAAAGAATTTTTTGATGAAAAAAATCCACGCTTTTTATATCCTTTTATCACTTGCACACATTGTGGGCCACGCTTTAGTATTATAAAAAGTCTTCCTTATGATAGATTTAATACCTCTATGCAAGAATTATTGATGTGTGAGTTTTGTAAAAGCGAATACGAAGATCCTAAAAATAGGCGTTTTCATGCCCAGCCTATTAGTTGTCCTAAATGCAAAATCAATGTTTTTCTTAAAAATCCAAAGGGTGAAATTTTAGCCAAAGATCAAGAAGCTTTTATACAAAGTGCGAAGTTTTTAAAGGAAGGTAAAATTTTAGCCATTAAAGGCATGGGCGGTTTTCATCTCATGTGTGATGCGTTTAATGAAGAAGCTTTAAAAACTCTAAGACTTAGAAAAAATCGCCCCAAAAAACCCTTTGCTTTGATGTGTAAAGATTTACAAAGTGCTAAAGAACTTGCCTTTATAGATGAAAAAGAAGAAGCTTTGCTTGGTGGGGTTTTGGCTCCTATTGTGATTTTAAAGGCAAAAAAAGCCTTTTCTTTAATCGCTCCTGATGTAGATAAAATCGGTATTATGTTAGCTTATACACCTTTACATCTTTTGCTTTTTGAGTATTTTAAAGGAAGCCTTGTAGCAACGAGTGCAAATTTAAGCGGAGAAAGTATTATTAAAGATGAGTTTAATTTGTGTAAAAAACTTGATAAAGTTTTTGATTTTTATTTGGATTATGATAGGGAAATTATCAATGCAAGTGATGACAGCATAGCTCAAGTGGTAAATGGTGAAACTATGTTTTTGCGTACTTCAAGGGGTTTAAATCCTTTTTATTTGGAAAGAAATTTTAATAAAAAAGGCACTTTTTTAGCTTTGGGTGCGGAACTTAAAAATGAATTTGTGATTTTTTATGAAAATAAACTTTTAATTTCTCCTTATATAGGGGATTTGAAAAGTCTTGATGTGCATGAGAGATTTTTTAAACTTTTAGAATTTTTTAAACAAAATTATGATTTGAAATTTGATGCGATTTTGTGCGATAAACACCCGCATTTTAGCTATGCAAAAGAATTTGAAGAAAGGATTAAAATTTCTCATCATTATGCGCATTTTTGTGCGGCTTATTTTGAATACGAAGAAAATTTTGCAAAAGATGAAAAGGCTTTAGCTTTTATTTGTGATGGAACAGGTTATGGCGAAGATGGTAAAATTTGGGGTGGAGAAGTTTTTGTAGGAAATTTAAAAGAATATGAAAGAATTGCACATTTTGAAAATTTCACTCTTATAAATAGTGATATTAAAAATATACAAAATTTAGCTCTAAGTCTTATTTTTCATTATGATTTAGAAGATAAGGCTAAGGAGTTTTTAGCAAAAATTCCAAAAATCAAACTTGAAAACCTTAAAAAAATTTATTCTCATTCTAACTTGCAAACGAGTTCTTTAGGACGCATTATCGATGCTTTTGGAAGTATTGTTTTTAACTTAGAAAAAAGTTCTTATGAAGCTCAAGTTGGCTTAATGTGTGAGGCTTTTTATGATAAAAATCTTGATTTTTCTTACAAGCTTTTTGTAGAAAAAGGGCAGGTTAATTTTAAAAATTTAATCCTAGGGGCTTTACAAGATGAAAAAACTAAGGCAATTACAGGTATGTTTAATGCCTTGGCAAATTTTATCATAGATTTTAGCAAAGATTATGATTTAAAAGTGCTTTTAAGTGGAGGAGTTTTTCAAAACAAAACCTTACTTGAAATTTTAAAAGCTAAAAATTTTGATTTTTTTATACCTTTAAAATACCCTTGCAATGATAGCTCCATAGCTTTAGGACAAATGGTGCATTTTTTAAAAAAAGAGTGATTTTATCTTTAAACTCATAATTTTTTAATGCTTTTAAGGTTAAAATGAAACAAAAAATATAAAGGAAAGAAAATGTGTAAAGATTGCGGCTGCTCTATAAATTCAAGCCATACGCATGATCATCATCACGATCACCACCATGAAAATCCAAGTTTAAAAGAAAGTAAAACCATAGAAGTAATTTCTAAAATTTTAAGCAAAAACGATGAAGAAGCTAAACACAATAGAGCGCATTTTAATGAGGCTAACACGCTTTGTATCAATTTAATGAGTTCTCCAGGTAGCGGAAAAACCACGCTTTTAGAAAGCACGATCAAGGCTTTGAAAAATGAACTTAAAATTGCTGTGATTGAAGGGGATTTAGAAACCAATAATGACGCCCTAAGAGTAAAAAATGCCGGAGCTTTGGCGCATCAAATCACTACAGGGCAAAGCTGTCATTTGGATGCTTTTATGGTGCATGAGGCTTTGCATCATTTAGTCATTGATGATGTGGATTTGCTTTTTATAGAAAATGTTGGAAATTTGGTTTGTCCTGCAAGTTATGATTTAGGAGAGCATTTAAATGTGGTTTTGCTTTCAGTAACCGAAGGAAGTGATAAACCGCAAAAATACCCTGTGATGTTTAAAAAGGCTGATATAGTTTTAATCACAAAGGCAGATTTGGCTCATCATTTTGATTTTGATGTTAAAGAGGCGACTAGGTTGATTAAAGAATTAAATCCTAGAGCAGATATTATCACTCTTGATGCAAAAAATGGCACCAATATGGAGCTTTGGTATAAGGTGCTTAAACTTAAAAAGGAGCTTTTTTAATGTGTTTGTCTATACCTTCTGAAATTTTAGAAATCGATGAGTTAAACAATGCTTTAGTGCAAACTTTAGGTGTGAAAAGAAAAGTTAATTTGGATTTGATTGATGAGCCTTTAAAACAAGGCGATTATGTGTTAATCCATGTAGGCGTTGCTATGGAAAAAATCGACAAAGAAGCTGCACTAGAAAGCATTAAAACCTATCAAGAAATAGTAGAAAAAATGAATAGTGGAGAGATAAAAAGTGATGAAGGAGATTTGGGTTTAAATGAATTTCATCGATGAATTTAGAGATAAAGAAAGCATTTTAGCTTTAAAAAAACTCATAGAACAAGAACTTAAAAATCCTATCAATATCATGGAAATTTGCGGTGGGCATACGCATAGTATTATGAAATATGCCCTACCTTCTATTTTGCCAAAGGAAATTAACTTTATCCATGGGCCAGGATGTCCTGTTTGTGTTATGCCAAGAGTTCGCATTGATACAGCTATCAAGTTAGCCTCCATGAAAGATACGATTTTTTGTACTTTAGGAGATCTTTTAAGGGTGCCTGGAAGTGAAATTTCTCTGCTTGATTTAAGAGCTAAAGGGGCTGATGTTAGAGCGCTTTATTCTCCACTTGAGGTTTTGGAAATCGCTAAGCAAAATTTAAACAAAAATATCATCTTTTTTGCTATAGGTTTTGAAACTACTACGCCTATGAGTGCTTTACTTCTTCAAAAGGTTATAGAAGAAAAAATAAATAATGTCTTTTTTCATATCAATCATATCACAGTTCCAGCGCCTGTAGAAGCGATCATGAATGATGAAAATGTAAAAATCAATGCTTTTTTAGGCCCTTCTCATGTGAGTGTGATTACAGGTTATGGTATTTATGAGCCTTTAGCAGCAAAGTTTAAAACCCCTATAGCGGTGAGTGGTTTTGAGCCAGTTGATATTTTAGAAAGTGTGTTAAATATCATAAAACAAAGCAATGAAGGCACTTTTAAAGTGTATAATCAATACAAAAGAGCCGTAAGTAAAGAAGGTAATGTTAAAGCACAAAATTTAGTAAAAAAATACTTTAGGGTGTGTGATTTTGAATTTCGTGGCTTAGGGCTTATTAAAGATGGGGGCTTGGAACTAAAAGAAGAATTTAGTGCTTATGATGCGAGTAAAAAATTTGATTGTACGGTGCAAAGTAAAAATGAAAGCAAAGCCTGTATTTGTGGGCAAATTTTAAGAGGTTTGGCCAAGCCTTATGATTGTAAAGTTTTTGGTAAGGCTTGTACGCCAAGAAGTCCTATAGGAAGTTGTATGGTTTCTGGCGAGGGTGCTTGTGCGGCGTATTATAAATACTCAAAGGTGAATGTATGAAAAATATTTCCTTAGCCCACGGAGGTGGCGGAGAAGAGATGAACGAGCTTTTAACTAAGCTTTTTAAGATCTTTGATAATGAAATTTTAAATGCAAATAATGATGCAGCGATTTTAGGAAATTTGGCTTTAAGCACAGATTCTTTTGTTTTAAGTCCGATTTTTTTAGATGAAGAGGTTAATATAGGAAAACTTTGTGTTTGTGGTTCTATTAACGATGTTTTGATGGTAGGTGCTAAGCCAAAATATCTAAGTTTAGGGCTTATCTTAGAAGAAGGTTTTGAGCTAGAAAAACTAGAACACATTTTAAAAAGCATTAAAGAAGAATGTGAAAAATGCGGAGTTATGTTAGTTTGTGGCGATACTAAAGTTGTTCCTAAGGGCAAAGCAGATGAAATTTATATCAACACTACGGCCTTAGGTGAAATTATTTCTAAAAAAGAAAGTAAAAATATCAAAGCAGGGCTTAGCATACTTCTTTCAGGTGATATAGGAAGGCATGGAGCTAGTGTTTTAATCAAAAGAAATGAGTTAGAAGCTGATGTTAAAAGTGATTGTAAGGCTTTGGATAAAGAGGTTTTAGAGCTTTTAGAAAAAGATATAAAGGTTGTAGCAATGAGAGATGCTACTCGTGGGGGGCTTAGTGCGGTTTTAAATGAGTGGGCAAAGCAAAGCGGAAATGATCTTTTGATCTTTGAAGAAAAAATCATCGTTCAAGATGAGGTTTTAGGACTTTGCGAGCTTTTTGGTTATGAAGCTTATGAACTTGCAAATGAAGGCACTTTTATACTTTGTGTGGAAAAAGAAGATGAGTTAAAAGCCTTGGAAATTCTAAAAAAATACAATGTAAATGCGAGTATTATAGGAGAAGTTTTAGAAGAGAAAAAAGCACGCGTGATCTTACAAAACGCTTATGGGGCAAAACGCTTTTTAGAAAGCCCTAAAGGCGAACTTTTACCAAGAATTTGTTAATGCACGAATTAAGTATAGTAGAATCTTTAATCGAACTTTGTGAAGAAAATGCCTTAAACAATAAGGCTTGTAATGTACAAGAAATTTATGTAAAAATCGGGCGTTTAAGCGGTATAGAAGCGGATCTTTTTAAGCGTTGTTTTGAAACTTTTAAAGAAAACTCAAATATTTGTAAAAATGCTAAACTTTTTATAGAACTTGCTCCGCTTGAAATTTTATGCTTAAAATGCGATAAAACAAGTATTTTAGAAGAAAATGTTTTTAAGTGTCCTAAATGTCAAAGTATAGAATATAAAATCACACAAGGTGAGGACTTACACCTTATGCGACTTGTGATGGAGTGAGTTAGTTTTTCAAAATCCTTGCAAGTTTAAGCAAATTTGAAATTAAAAATTCTTTTTTTACGAGCTTAGAATTGGTTTTAAGCTCGTATTCGCTTTTAAGTAAAAGAGTGAAAATTTCTTTATATTGTTCGATTTTTAAACTAAAGGCTTGAGAGCTTAAATTTTGTCCCACTTGAGGAGGTGGAGTATAGCCTAAAAGATCTTTAAAGTCAATTTTACCATTGACTTTAGCATAAAGTGCGATTTTAAATAAACGATAAAAAGAATTATATAAAGAGTTGATTAAAGCAATTTCATTAAAATTGTCTAAAATTTTTTCAAGTTCGCTTTTAAAGTCTTGTTTTTTTAAAATTTTCTCAAAAAAGCTTTCAAAACTTCCTGTATTCAAACTATAGCAGTATTGTTCTATGGTTTTTTCATCTACTCTTAAACCGCTAAATTTATTAAGTTCACTCGCAGCAAGATATAAATTTTCATCAAAACTTGTAAAAAGGGTAAATAAAGCATTTTGAGTGATTTCAACCCCTAGTTGTTTTGCTTTTATGCTTAAAAGCTCCACGCCTTCTTTAGCTCCGTTAGCTTTAAAAAATCTTGCAAAATGAGGAGAGAAAATTTTTTCTATGTCGCTTTGCTTTGAGTTTTCATCATAAAGCTCTAAAAGAAAGAAATTGTCCGTATTGTTTTTGCAAAGTTCGACTAAAATTTTAAGATCTTTTGTTGGAATTTTTTTAGAAGTTTTGATTTCTAGTAATTTTTTTTCGCTAAAAAGCGATCCTGCGCTTAAAAAATCACTCGCACGAGTGAAGTTGTATTCTTCAAAAAAAAGTTTTAAAGTTTCATCGGGCTTATATTTTTCTTTTATAAATTCAGCATAAAGTTCGCTTTGAAAATTATCCGCTCCATAAAGAAAGAAAAAATTAGGTATTGAATCTTTAGAAAGTAGGGTTTGAAGCTCTTTTCTATACATTTTCTTCCTTTATGAGTCTTTGGGTGATTTTAGCATAAATTTTTGCCATAACTATATCCGCTTCCATGATTTGCACTTCAACATTTTCTAGTAAATTTACACGTGTATCATAAAGGATTATATCTGCTCCTTTGATTTCATCATCTAGTTTAGCTATGCAAACTCCATCATTTTGCACAACTAAAGCTTTAAATTTTTTGCCTATATTTTTAGCTGCCCATCTAGCAAATTTTCTATCCATAAAATCAAAAGCAACCTTATCCGCCTCTCTTTCAAGTGTGCTAAGATTCTCGCAAGTGCTTTCTATGTTTAAAAGTAGATAATTAAAAAGTTTTTCATCGTTTTTTTGTTTGGCTTTTAAAAGTCTGTGTAAAATAAGATCAGAATACCTTCTTATAGGGCTTGTAAAATGTGAGTATTTATCAAAACCTAAGCCAAAATGCCCCGCATTTATGCTAGAGTATTCCGCTTTTTTTTGTGCTTTGATGATGAGTTTATCTACTTCTGCTCTTAAATTTAACTCATCGGATAAAGCTTGTATGTCGCGTATGAGTTCAGGAAGATTGGGTTTAAAATTTACATCGATGCCTAGTTCGCGTAATTCATTTAAAAGCTTATCGATTTTTCTTGCATCAGCACTTAAGTGATTTCTAAAAACACCTATATCTATGAGTTTTGCTGCGGCTTTATTAGCTAAAAGCATACAATCTTCGATTAAATTATGCGAAGGCGTGTCTTTTTCAAAAACTGTGCTTTTTAGACTTAAATTTTCATCTAAATTCATTCTTAATTCTTCGGTGCGAAATTCAAAGGCATTTTTAAGACGCATTTTGCGTAAATTTTTTGTGATTTCAAAAAGCTCATAAAGCCATGAAAGCTCTTTTAAATCAGGTTTTTGTATCAAAATTTCATCAACTTCATCGTAATTAAAACGGCGTTTTGAATTGATAATACCTTCAAAAAGTTCTTCTTTTATGACTTTATTTTCATGATCGAGTGTGATTTTAAAACAATACGCTAAGCGATCTAAATGAGGTTTTAAAGAACAGATATTTTCACTTAAAGGACGCGGTAGCATAGGTATAGCAATATGTGGAAAATAAATAGAAAATCCACGATTTCTTGCTTCTTTATCTATAGCACTATAAGCATAAACATATTCGCTAACATCAGCAATAGCTACATAAATTTCTCGTTTTTGGATGTCAAAATAAATCGCATCATCAAAATCTTTTGCATGTATAGGATCTATGGTGCAAAAAGGCAAGGCTCTTAAATCCATGCGATTTTCATACATACTCGCATCAACACTATCGCCGTTTGCTAGAGCTTCTTTGATACAAGCGTCGCTAAATTCGTTATTTTTATTAAAAAGAGCTAAGGAGATTTTTTCATCTACGCTTTCATCATCGATATGTCCTAAAACTTCTATGATATTGTTATTTTCATTTTCTATTTTTAAAATTGTCCCTAAAGGTAGTGCTTTTAAGGATTTTTGAGAAGCTTTTAAGGCAGTGCTTAATCCTGTTTTGATATTCATTCCAAGCACGGCTTCGCCGTACCTTTTGGTGATTACTAAAGAGGTTTCATTGGCTCTTTTTAGAACTAAAATCACCTTTGCACTAGGGCGTTTTTTCTTTAAAGGTAGAAGTTTTACTGCGACTATATCTTTATAGTTTGCACCTTTTAGGTTTTTGTTTTCTATCAAAAGATCTTTTTTGAAACTTTCATCAAAGCATTGTAAAAAACCTGTGCCTTTGCTTGAAATATCAAGCACTCCAAAGGCAAAACCATTATTAAGATAATATTTGTTTTTGTGTTCTTTGATGATATGACTAGCTAAAAGCTCTCTTAAAATTTGTTTAAATTCATTGCTTGCTTCATGAGGGCTAATGCCATAACTAAGACTGTTTAAAAATTCTTTCACTTTTGATACTTTATGATTTTTTGTAAAATTCTTACATAAAGTTTATAAAAAAAATATGAAATTTATACTTTAATTGCTATAATAATACCTTTAATTTTTGAATTTTTAAGGAGTGAATATGGCTATTACAGTATATTATGATAAAGATTGTGATTTAAATTTAATCAAATCAAAAAAAGTAGCAATTATAGGCTTTGGCTCTCAAGGACACGCTCATGCGATGAATTTAAGAGATAATGGCGTAAATGTAATTATCGGACTTCGTGAAGGTAGTGTAAGTGCTGTTAAAGCAAAAAATGCTGGTTTTGAAGTAATGAGTGTAAGTGAAGCTTCTAAGACAGCAGATGTGGTTATGATTTTAGCTCCTGATGAAATTCAAGCAGATATTTTTAATGTCGAAATAAAACCAAATTTAAGTGAAGGCAAGGCTATAGCTTTTGCGCACGGTTTTAATATCCACTATGGTCAAATTGTTGCTCCAAAAGGTATAGATGTTATCATGATAGCACCTAAAGCACCAGGACACACAGTAAGAAATGAATTTACTTTAGGAGGTGGAACTCCTTGTTTAATAGCCATCCATCAAGATGAAAGTAAAAATGCTAAAAATTTAGCCTTAAGTTATGCAAGTGCGATTGGGGGCGGACGCACAGGTATTATAGAAACAACCTTTAAAGCCGAAACAGAAACAGATCTTTTTGGTGAACAAGCTGTGCTTTGTGGTGGGCTTAGTGCTTTGATTCAAGCAGGTTTTGAGACTTTGGTTGAAGCAGGTTATGAACCTGAAATGGCTTATTTTGAGTGTTTGCATGAAATGAAACTCATTGTGGATTTGATTTATCAAGGTGGTATTGCAGATATGCGTTATTCTATCTCAAATACTGCAGAATACGGCGATTATATTACAGGGCCAAAGATTATTACTGAAGAGACTAAAAAAGCGATGAAAGGTGTTTTAAAAGATATACAAAATGGTGTTTTTGCAAAAGATTTTATCTTAGAACGCCGTGCAGGTTTTGCTAGAATGCATGCAGAACGCAAAAATATGAATGATTCTTTGATAGAAAAAACAGGGCGCAATTTGCGTGCTATGATGCCTTGGATCAGTGCTAAAAAATTAGTAGATAAAGATAAGAACTAAACATTGTCAAAGAAAAAATTAGTTCAAATTCAGCGTTATTTAATCATAGCTATACTTTTTTTACTTTGTATAGCTTTAGCTTTGGGAATTTTAGTAAAATATCAAAATTCCCAAGATGTTTCTTCTGTTAAGCCGGATTATTTTATTGATAAACAAGAAGATTTAATTTCATCAAATAAAGATCATTATGAAATTGGTATTTTTCAAGAGAATGAGTTTGATAATAATAAATCTGTAAGTATTTTAGAGCAAAAAATTCAAGAAATCGATGATTTAAATACAAGTTTAAATGAGCAAAATTTAAGCAGTGTGGAGCAGAATTTAAGTTTAGAGCAAAATCAGAGTTTGGAACAAAATTTTATTCCAAAAGATACAAATTTAACCCAAGATCAAAATTTAACTTTTGATGAAGATATTCATTTAAATAAAATTTCTAAAAAACCAAAACTTGCTATTATTATCGATGATATGGCAAATGCAAGTCAGGTTAGAGGTTTAAAAGCTTTAAATTTAAAGTTAAATCCTTCTTTTTTTCCGCCAGATAAAAACCATATCGAAACGCCAAAACTTGCTTTAAAATTTGATTTTTATATGGTGCATTTACCTTTAGCAGCAATTAATTACAATAAACCCGAGCTTGATACTTTAAATCCAAATGATAGCAAAGAAAGAATTTTTAAAAAAATCAAGCAAATTAAAAAAGATTTTAAGGATTTAAGATATATTAATAATCACACAGGAAGTTTATTTACAAGCAATGAAGAAGCTATGAGAAAGCTTTATGAGGCTTTAAAAAATCAAAATATATTTTTTGTAGATTCTAAAACTATAGGAAATTCTAAGGCAAATAAAATCGCTAAAGAACTCAGTATGCCTTATATACAAAGAGATGTGTTTTTGGATAATGAGGATGATGTTAATTATGTTAAAAAACAACTCGAAAGCGCAGTAAAACTCGCACAAAAAAAAGGTTTTGTTATAGCCATAGGACATCCTAGGAAAAATACTTTTAAAGCTTTAGAACAAAGTAAAGATTTGTTAAAAGGCGTTGATCTTGTGTATTTGAGTGAAATTTATGGCAAGTGAAATTTTGCCTGATGAATTTTTAGAACTTTTTAAAGATTTAAAAAAGCCTCCTAAAAAATTACACTATAAAGGAAATTTATCTTTATTAAAACAAGATAAAATCGCTATTATAGGTTCAAGGCGTATGAGTATTTATACGAAAAATTGTGTTTTTTCTTTAGCGAGTATGCTTAAAAATGCTCATCTTTGTGTGGTAAGTGGCGGTGCTTTGGGTGTGGATATCACCGCAAGTATGGCGGCTATGCCAAATACTATAGGTATTTTTGCCAATGGTTTAGATCAAATTTATCCAAGAACTAATGAAAAAATCATTAAGCAAATTTATGAAAATGCTTTAGCTTTAAGCGAATACGAAGATGATTATTTGCCAAAAAATTATGACTTTTTACTAAGAAATCGTTTGGTTATTGCTTTAAGTAAGGCTGTTGTGGTTGCGCAAGCAGATATAAAAAGTGGTTCCATGCAAAGTGCAAAACTTGCTTTAGAACTTCATAAGCCTTTATATGTTTTACCGCAAAGACTAGGAGAAAGCACAGGGACTAATTTACTTTTAAAGGAAAATAAAGCAAAGTTAATTTGTGATTTTAAAGAATTTGTAAGTGAGTTTGCAAGTATAGATATGAATCAAGATGAGTTTTTAGAGTTTTGTAAAAAAGGTGTGAGTGTTGATGAGGCTTTAAAAATTTATGGACAAA
The DNA here is from genome assembly GCF_008000495.1 of Campylobacter sp. 2014D-0258. Classification (NCBI taxonomy): domain Bacteria; kingdom Pseudomonadati; phylum Campylobacterota; class Epsilonproteobacteria; order Campylobacterales; family Campylobacteraceae; genus Campylobacter; species Campylobacter sp. 2014D-0258. The sequence continues at coordinate 102,399 of NZ_VOAR01000021.1, read as the reverse complement.
AAGTTTATGAATATGAACTTGAGGGAAAAATTTCCATAGAAGGGCTTTTTATAAGGGTTTTAGTATGAGAGCTTTGGCTTTAGATGTAGGTTTAAAACGCATAGGTGTAGCGCTTTGCATAGATAAAAAGATCGCTTTGCCTTTAGATGCAGTTTTAAGAAAAAATCGCAATCAAGCCGCTAATGAAATCAAAAATTTACTTAAAATACATGAAATTTCTTTACTCATTGTAGGCATTCCTAAGGGTGGATCAAGCGAAGAAGAAATGACAAGACGCATTAAGCATTTTGTTTCTTTGCTTGAATTTGATAAAGAAATTTGTTTTGTAGATGAAAGCGGAACAAGTAAAGAAGCTTTAGAATACGGCGTAGCCAATACACGCAAAAAAGATGGTAAATTAGATTCTTTAGCTGCTTTTATCATGATAAAGGATTATTTTGCTCTCTAGAATAGAAAAACTTTATACTAAAGATGAAATGCAAAATATTTTATCTTCTTTTGCTCAAGAAAAAAATGTTTGTGTATTTGCAAATACTTTAAAAACTAGCATTGAAGAATTAGAAAAAGAATTTTTAAAACAAAATTTAAAATTTAAAAAGATCAATGTTTATTGTTATTTGTTTGATGCCAAAGATAAGGCTATCTTAAGTTCTATGAAAGCTTTTAATGAGGCGCACTTTTATATACAAAATTATTCTTCTTATTTGTGTGCTTTAAATTTAGAGGTCAAAGCAGGGCAAAGTGTTCTTGATATGTGTGCAGCTCCGGGTGGCAAAAGTATCAATCTTGCAAATTTTATGCAAAATACAGGTTATTTAGCTTGCAATGAGATGAGTAGGGATAGATTTTTTATTTTGCAAAAAAATCTTAAAAATTACGGCGTGAATGCTAAAGTTTTTATGAAAGATGGTAAAAATATAGGCAATTTATGCCCTTTAAAATTTGATAAAATCTTACTTGATGCACCTTGTTCAACTTTTGCTAAAATAGGTTTTGATTTGGAAAAAAGTTATAAAGAAATCAAAAATATTGCAAAAACTCAAAAAAAACTTCTACATTCTGCTTTAAAGGCATTAAAAATAGGCGGAGAGCTTGTATATAGTACTTGCACCTTTACCAAGGAAGAAAATGAAGAAGTGATAGAGAATGCTTTAAAAAGTGAGTTTAAATTAGAGCTTTTAGATATTGATTTGGAAAATGTTGAGGCTAAAGCAGGGCAAAGTGAAGAATTTGCTGAAATTTCAAAATGCAGACGGATTTTACCAAGCTTAGACTATGATGGATTTTTTATAGCTAAGCTTAGGAAATTATGTTAATTGATAAAATTATTCACATTTAAATACAAATTCATAAAAAAACTTAAAAAACAATAAATAATTTTTTCTTTATTTTAAAGCTTAAAGTTCTATTTTTAAGTACTTTGAAAAGAAAATCACAGCGTGAAAAGGCTGTGAATAAAGTTGAAATTTTTTTAACCTTAAAAAGATGAAATTAGTCTGATTGTATTTTTTGCAGTTTTGGAGCTATTATAGCTTGACAATATCCTTGATTGGGATTATTTATAAAATAATGTTGATGATAGTTTTCAGCTTTGTAATAAGTTTGCAATCTTGAAATTTTAGTAACTATTTTTTTGCTAAATATTTTTTGCTGTTCTTCGATGAAATTTTGAGCTAAAATTTTATCTTCTTCATTTTCGTAAAAGATTATTGAGCGATATTGTATACCAATATCTCCACCTTGTTTATCTATACTTGTTGGATCATGAATTTTAAAAAAGAGTGTTAAGATTTCAAGAAGAGAGATTTGTTTTTCATCGTAATTTATTTTGACAACTTCTATGTTGCCATCACCATTACACACGCTTTCATAGCTAGGATTTGGATTTCCTCCGCTATATCCAACTTCAGTATCGATTACACCTTTTAGGCGTTCAAATACGGCTTCAACACACCAAAAACAACCACCACCTAAAACGATATTTTTCATTGCGAGTTTTCCTTAAGCTTAGCCCTTTGAAGGGCTAGGATTATTTATAGTTTTTGATTGCTTTTTCTAAAATTTCAATTGCAGCTTTTTCATCTTTGAAATCTTGCACTTTAACCCATTTATTTGGTTCTAAAATTTTATAAGTTTCAAAGAAGTTTTTGATTTTATTTAAAGTTGCTTGTGGTAAATCTGTGTAAGTTTTTATATTATCATATCTCGCATCTATTTTTGAATTTGGAACTGCAAGAAGTTTTTCGTCCATTCCACTTTCATCTTCCATGATTAAAACACCGATTAAGCGGCAAGGAATCACAGCTCCAGCTTGGATAGGATATTCATTAAGCACTAAAATATCTACAGGATCACCATCATCAGCCAAAGTATTAGCAATAAAACCATAGTTTGCTGGGTAAAACATCGCGCTAGCCATAACGCGATCTACCATGATAGCACCGCTATCTTTATCGATTTCGTATTTTATATTTGAGCCATATGGAATTTCAATTACGGCATTGATTTTATTTGGAATATCTCCGATTTTGATTTTGCTTAAATTCATTTTTTCTCCTTATATACTTTGAATTTTTTTAATCAGTTCTTTCATGTCTGCAACGATAGGTTCGATAGTGCGTTCCCCATCAATAATAAAATGAAGTTTTTTCTTTTGATAAAAATCTAAAATTTCATTTAAAGGTTCTGTATAAACTTTCATTCTATTATAAAACACTTCTTCATTATCATCTGCACCACGATTTCTGCCTAAAACTCTTTCCTTGGCAACTTCTTCGCTTACTCTTACTTCTATGACACCTTTAAGACAAATTTCATTTTGCTCGCTTAAAACCTTGTCAAATTCCATCATTTGTTCTACGCTTCTTGGATAGCCATCGATGATGATAGTTTTAGTTGGAGCAGCTTTTAGAGCATAAACTATAGTATTTACAACAACATCTAAAGGAACAAGATTGCCTTTGGAGATAAAACTATCTATAGTTTTTCCAAGCTCACTCCCACTTGCTACTTCAGCTCTTAAAAGATCCCCTGTTGAATAGTGTGTGATATTTGTCGCATCTGCTTGTGCGATTAAACTAGCATCGGTAGTTTTTCCACTACCTGGTGCACCTATGATTAAAAACAATTCTTTCATTTTATATTCTCCCTTAATTTGATTCCTAATTCTCTCATTGCTTCATTGCTAGCAGGCGATGGCGCATCTGTCATTAAGCATTGCGCTCTTTGGGTTTTTGGAAAGGCTATAACCTCTCTTATGCTGTTTGCTCCTGTAACTAGCATGATGAGTCTATCAAGTCCTATAGCGATACCTCCATGTGGTGGAGCACCAAAACTTAAAGCATCAAGTAAGAAACCAAATTTTTCTTTTTGTTGTTCTTCATCGATATTTAAAAGTTTAAATACTTTTTGTTGAATATCGTTTTTATGGATTCTTATACTACCTCCACCTAGCTCAACGCCATTTAACACTACATCATAAGCAATAGATGAAATTTCTTCTAAATCATTTTCATTGATATTTTTTGGCATGGTAAAAGGATGGTGCATCGCAGAATAACTTCCATCATCATTTTGCTCAAACATAGGAAAATCAATAACCCATAAGAATTCTAAGGCATTTGGATCTATAAGATTTAACTCGTTGGCTAAGAAAATTCTAAATCTTCCCATATAATCAAGCACGGTTTTTTTAGCTCCTGCACCGAAAAATACCACATCTCCTACTTCAAGTTCACAGCGTTTGCTTAGCTCATTTAAATCTTCTTCGCTAAAGAATTTACAAAGTGGACCTTTAAGCCCATCTTCTTTAACTTGTATAAAAGCTAAGCCTTGAGCACCAAATTTACGCACAAATTCTTCAAATCTTTGCATTTGTCTTTTTGAAAAAATAGTATCACCTTTTGGAACACGTATGGCTTTGATGCGATTTTTCTTTGTATCTTTGGCAATATTTGCAAAAATTTCATTATTTGACTTAGCGAAAATATCAATCACATCAATAAATTTAAGATCAAATCTTAAATCCGGCTTATCAGAGCCATAATTTTCCATAGCGTCTTTGTATTGCATTTGTCTAAAAGGGGTTTGAATTTCTTTGCCGCAAGCTTTGAAAATATCTTTTAAAAAAGTTTCAGCTACATTGATTACATCTTTTTGTTCGCAAAAACTCATTTCAATATCAATTTGTGTGAATTCGGGTTGGCGATCAGCTCTTAAATCTTCATCTCTAAAACATTTTGCGATTTGAAAATAACGATCAAAACCGCTACACATTAAAAGTTGTTTGAAAAGCTGAGGGCTTTGTGGAAGAGCATAAAATTCACCCTGATACACACGAGAAGGCACGAGATAATCTCTTGCGCCTTCGGGAGTAGCTTTGGTAAGAATAGGGGTTTCAACTTCTAAAAATCCCATATTTGCCAAAGAATTTCTAGCTGCTATACAAGCTTTAGAACGCAAGGCAAAATTTTCATAAAGTTTAGGATTTCTTAAATCTAAAAAGCGATATTTTAAGCGTAATTCTTCATTTACACTTTCATCAGCGATAGCAAAAGGAGGTACGGCACTTTCATTTTCTATGGTAAGTTTAGAAACCACTACTTCGATTTCTCCTGTTTTTAATTTAGGATTTATAAGTCCTTCGCCACGCGGACGAATAGTGCCTTCTGCAATAAGTACAAATTCATTTCTTGCATTGGAAGCGATTTCATGAGCTTCTTTGCTATCATTTGGATCACAAACAAGTTGGATAATACCACTTCTATCTCTTAAATCTATAAAAATAACTCCACCATGATCGCGGTAGCTATTTACCCAACCGCAAAGTTTAACGCTTTGACCAACATGGGAAATTCCCAAGTCTGTATTATAATGACTTCGCAAATTTATTCCTTGAAAAAAGATTTTTTAAGATAATGAGCAAAATTATAGTATTTTTATTCTTTTGCTTTGCTAAGATTTGATATAATTTTTTATGCAAAATAAAATAGATCATAAAAATATTAAAAAAATTGGACTTGTTGCACGACCCAATGTGAGTTTAGATAAGGAAATTTTAAAACTTCAATCGATTTTATCTATATATAAAGTTGAACTTGTATTGTTTAAAGAAAGTTCTGAAATTTTAGATTTGCCAAAGTATGGATTGGATGATTTGTTTAAAATATCTGATTTTGTTATTTCTTTAGGTGGAGATGGAACTTTGATTTCTTTATGTCGTAAAGCTTGTGAATATGATAAAGCAGTTTTAGGAATTCATGCTGGACATTTAGGTTTTTTAACAGATTTTAAAGTTGATGAAGCTGAAAATTTTTTTCAAGCTTTTTTTCAAGGAGAATTTAGAATAGAAAAGCCTTATTTGTTAAGTGTTTTTTTAGAAGATAAGCAAGGAAAAATCTTAGAAAAATTGGCTTTTAATGATGTGGTTATCAGTAAAAACAATCAAGCTTCTATGGCTCATATAGAAGTTTTTAGAAAAGAAAAGAAATTTAATGAATATTTTGGAGATGGGCTTATTGTTGCAACTCCTGCGGGTTCAACAGCTTATAATTTAAGTGCAAATGGGCCCATAGTTTATACTTTAGCTCAAGCTTTTATCTTAACTCCTGTTTGTTCTCATTCTTTAACACAACGCCCTATTGTTTTGCCAAAAGGTTTTGAAATAGAGATTATGGCAAAGGATTGTATACTTTGTATTGATGGGCAAGAAAATTATAAAATGAATGATTTTAAAAGTATAAAAGTGGGTTTAAGTGATAAAAATGTGGCTTTAATTCACCCAAAAAATAGGGATTATTTTCAAATTTTAAAAGAAAAATTACACTGGGGAAATTGATGATAAATAGAATTTTTATGAAAGAAAATCTTGGTTTTAAAAAGGCTGAGCTTGAAATTTCTAAAGGACTTACCGTTTTTACAGGCCTAAGTGGAGCTGGAAAATCAGTTTTGTTTAAAGGAATTTTATCTGCATTTTCCTTGAGTGAAAGTGAGGCTAAAATTGTCGAAATAGAACTAGATGATAAGTTAGATTTAGAAAGTTTTGGCATAGAAAGTGAAGAGGAGAATGTTTTTAAGCTTTTAAAAGAAAAAAACACAAAATATTTTATTAACAATCAAAGCATAGCGAAAAAAAGTTTGCAAAATTTAAGTAAAACTTTTATTAAGTATTTAAGCGCAAAGGAAAATAACGAATTTGGAAATGAAAAATTTTTAAATCTCTTAGATGCCTTGGAGATGCAAGAAAATACAAATTTTATTTCCTTTTTAGAAGATTTTAAAAAAGATTTTAATGCTTATAGTCAAATTTCTAATGAGCTTAATGCAATTTTAGAAGAAGAAAAAAAAGTAGAAGAATTAAAAGAATTAGCTAGAGTGCAAATTGAAAAAATTTCAAGCATTAATCCTAAAATAGGTGAGTATGAAGAGCTTTTAATACTTAAAAAAAAGCTTTCTAAAAAAGATAAATTAGAAGAAGCTTGGAGTAAGGCAGAGCGTATTTTTGAGCTTGAAAAAGTTGTTATTGAAGCTTTAAATTTAAGCGAAGTTGATGCAAGTTTTTTTAGTGAATGTTTAAATGAATTACGCGTGATTTGTGAAAATCAAAAAATGGAAGATTTGGATTTTGATGTGGAGACGCTTTTAGATCGTATTGAAAATTTATCCTATCTCATCAAGCGTTATGAAAGCATAGAAAATGCTTTAGAAGTTTTAAAACAAAAAAAACACGAACTAGAACATTATGAAAATTTAAGTTTTGAAAAAAAAGAACTTGAAAAAAAATTTCAAGAATTAAAACAAAAATTAGAAGAAAAAGCACAAATTTTAACTCAAGCAAGAAAGAAAAACCTTAAAAAATTAGAAAAATGTTTAAATAATTATCTTAAAGATCTTTATATGAAAGATGCAAGTTTAACGCTTAAAGAAAATGAAAAAATTTCAATTTCAGGCAAAGATGAGATAATGCTAGATATTAATTTAGCTCATTTAAAAAATTTAAGTTCGGGTGAATTAAATCGCTTAAGACTTGCTTTTATAGCCACAGAATGTAAAATTTTAAATGCAGGCAAAGGGATATTATTTTTAGATGAAATCGATGCAAATTTAAGCGGAAAAGAGGCTATGAGTATAGCCAAGGTTTTAGAGGAGCTTTCTAAGTTTTATCAAATTTTTGCTATTTCTCATTTGCCTCAACTTTCCTCTAAGGCGCATAATCATTTTTTAGTTGAAAAAAATGGCGAAGAAAGCAAGGTAAAAAAGCTTGATCAAGAAGAAAGAATTAAAGAGCTTGCTAGGATGGTAAGTGGAGAGCTTGTTAGTGATGAAGCAATTGAATTTGCTAAGACCTTGTTTAAGGATTAAGCGGATTTTTTATTTTACTATGTTAGAATATATAACTATAAAATTTCCTTTCTTTGAAACAAATATATTAAAAATTTTAGATATAAAGGTATTTTACACACTATGAATAAGAAAATTTTAATTATTGATGACAATAAAATGCTCGGCAAACTTTTAGCTAAAAAAATTCAAATGACTTTAGATTATGAGGTAGATATTGCTTTTGGTTTTGCCGAAGCTAAGGAATTAATGAATAATGATTATTTTTTAGCTTTTGTGGATTTATGTTTGCCAGATGCCCCAAATGGTGAAGTTGTGGATTATGTTATAGAAAAGAAAATTCCTGCTATTGTTCTTACGGCTAGTGGTGATAAGGCTACTAAAGAAAAATTTATGGATAAAGATATATTAGATTATATTTTTAAAGAAAGTGAAACTTGCATTGATGAGATTATTAGTTCTATTGTAAAACTTAATCAATATGCAAAAACTAAAGTGATTTTAGCTATGAGCAAGCTACCTGAACGTAATGAAATTAAAAAAATACTTACTCAAAGACAATTTAATGTTTTAGCTGCAGCTCATGGTGAAGAAGCAATGAGTTATTTAAATGATAATAATGATGTTAAGCTTATTATAGCAGATGTCAATATGCCAGTAATTAGCGGTTTTGAGCTTTTGACTCAAGTAAGAGAACGTTTTAGTGATGATGAATTAGGTGTGATTCTTTTGGGGGATCATAATGATTCATTTGAAGCGAATTCTTTTAAAAATGGAGTTAATGAGTATTTGTTTAAGCCTTTAAGCAAAGAAAGTTTTAATTGTCGCTTAGATCGTTGTTTATCTTACATGGATGATAAAAAATTTTTAAGCACTTATAATGTTTTAGATCCTGTATCTGGGGTTAAAAATTATAATGCTTTAATCGATGGAATAGATGATTATTTTAACGAAATAGCAACAAAAGACGAGGAATTTGCTTTTGCTTTCTTAGATATAGATAATCTTCAAATGATTAACGATGAATACGGCCGTGAAGTTGGTGATGAAGTAATTAAAATCTGCGCCAATGAAATAGTTAATGAAACTAAAGGAAGAGATCTTGTAGGTAGATATAGTGCAGAAAAAATTTGTATTTTACTTAAAAATATATCCCAAGAAAGAGCGATTAAAATCTTTTCTCGTATACGAGTAAATATAAAAAAAGCTGGTGTTTTAGTTAATTTAGATGAAGTCTTTTTTACAGCTTCTATAGGCGTGGTTTTTGGAAAAAGTGGAGATAAGATTGATTCTTTGGTTGATAAAGCAAGTAAAATATTGTCTCAAGCAAAAGATAATGGCAAGGATAGAGTTGAAGTATGTTCTTAAATCTTGATTTTCAAGATGGTTTAAGGATTGTTGATACGCATTGCCATCTAGACAGTGAAGCATTTAAAGATGATTTAGATGAAACTTTAAATCGTGCTTTTAAAAATGGTATAGAGAAAATCATCATACCTGGTGCTGATATAAAAGACTTGCCTTATGCAGCTACAATTGCTCATAAATATAAAAATATTTTTTTTGCAGCAGGGGTGCATCCTTATGAAATTGATAATTATGATGAGAAAATTTTAAGACAGTATTTATGCGATGAAAAGTGTGTAGCTGTAGGTGAATGTGGGCTTGATTATTTCCGTTTTAAAAGTGATCTTGCTGAAGAAATTCAAAAAGAAAAAGAAAATCAAAAAAAGATTTTTATTGCACAGCTTGAGCTTGCTATTGAATTTAAAAAACCTGTTATCATTCACTCAAGAGAAGCAAATCATGATACTTATGAGATTTTACATGGGTATTCTAAGGATCTTGTAGGAGGAGTTTTACACTGCTTTAATGCAAGTGAACATTTGCTAACTCTTTTTGAAGAGGGATTTTATTTTGGTATTGGGGGAGTTTTAACTTTTAAAAATGCTAAGAAATTAGTTGAGATTTTGCCTAAAATTCCAAAAGATAAACTACTACTTGAAACTGATGCTCCATATCTTACTCCAGAGCCTTATCGCGGTAAAAGAAATGAACCTTTGTTAACTCAATTTGTAGCAAACAAAATGTGTGAAGTATTGAATTTATCAAGAAAAGAGCTTCTAGAAATTTGTTTTAACAATTCTGAAAAATTATTTTTTAAAGGTTATTAATGAAAAAAATTTTATTGTGTTTTTTAATATGTTTTAATTTTCTTTTTGCACAAATTAATACTCCTGAATTTTATGAAAGACAAATGAATGTTTTAAGAAATTTAGATATTAATCCAAGTTTTATTAGTGATTTGATTTTTGTGCAAACTCAACAAGATATAAAATCAAAACATGCTCAAACTTTAATAGATAGTATGCAAAATTTTTCAAAAGTTACTCCTATGATAAGAAAAATTTTATCCCAGCAGGAAGTTCCTGATGAGATTTTGTATCTAGCTATGGTTGAATCAGGCTTGAAAACTCATAGCGTTTCTAATGCCAAGGCTGTAGGGGTTTGGCAATTTATGCAACCAACAGCTAGAAATTTGGGTTTAAGAATCGATGCTTATGTTGATGAAAGGCGTGATCCGGTCAAGTCAACTTATGCCGCTACAAATTATTTAAAAGAGTTAAAAGAAGAATTTGGCAAATGGTATTTAGCACTTTTAGCTTATAATTGCGGAAATGGCAAGCTAAGACAAGCTATCAAGCAAGCAGGAAGTGATGATTTAAGTGTTTTATTGGATCCGGATAAAAAATATCTTTCTTTAGAAACTAGAAATTTTATAAGAAAGATTTTAACGCTTGCTTTTTTAGCTAATGATAGGGATTTTTTACTAGATAAAGATGCGTCTTTAATGAATTATGCTTTAAGCAATGAATTTGCAAAAGTTGATGTGCCTTCTTCTGCATCTTTAAAAGAAATAGCTAAAAATTTAAATATGGATCTTGCAACTTTTAAGAAATATAATCCACAATTTAAACATAATTTTACGCCTCCTGGTAAAGGGTATTATATGTATATACCACTTAATAAAGTAGCATTTTTTGATAAAAATTTTAAAGCAGAAAAACTTGCGAAGGTTGATACAACTATACCTATGACAAGAACTTATACCGTTAAGTCTGGTGACTCTTTATATAAAATAGCAAAAAATTATAATATAAGTGTTGATGAAATTCGAGAATTCAATAAAATAGCAAAAAATCATCTTAGCATTAATCAAAAATTAATTATACCAATCAAGGAGAATAAAAATGCAAATAAAAACAATTACACTAAAGTTGTCAGCCGTTAGTCTAGGGGCTTTATTTTTTAGTGGTTGTTTAGGCACTAGTTTTTTTTCTAGCTTGGATAATGCTCAAGTGTATTATCCTTCAAATGATTTTAAAAGCAGTCCTAGTTCTTCAGGGACTAAAGGAACAATGAAGCCTTATACTATCAACGGTAAAACTTATTATCCTACTGTTGTAGCAGTAGGCGAAACTGCTGATGGTATTGCGAGTTGGTATGGGCCAGGCTTTCACGGCAAGAAAACCTCTAATGGCGAAACCTATAATCAAAATGCTTTAACCGCGGCTCATAAAACTTTACCTATGAATACCATCTTAAAAGTAACCAATCTAAATAACAATCGTCAAGTTACCGTTCGTGTGAATGATAGAGGTCCTTTTGTAAATAATCGTATTATAGATTTATCAAAAGGAGCTGCTAGTCAAATTGATATGATTGCTTCAGGAACAGCTCCAGTAAGGCTTGAGGTTATAGGGTTTGGATCAAGTAATTCGGGTAATAATATTGTACATTCTAATGTAAACTATGGAAATAGTGGAGAGATTGCAAATAATGGACAAATTTATGAAGGTGGAAATTTCATGGTTCAAATTGGAGCCTTTAAAAACCCAGCTGGAGCACAAACGATAGCAGCAAGATACAAAACTTATAGAACTTATAGCTCTACTATACGCACAAGCTCAGTGGATGGGTTAAATCGCGTTTTCTTAACAGGCTTTAGAAGTGAAGATGAAGCAAGGGATTTTGCTGCAAGTGGTGCATTTGCAGGTGCATTTGTTGTAAGAGAGTAGAAATTATGACAGAATTGATTTTTTTGGATGTAGATGGCTGTTTAACTGATGGGAAGATTATTTATACTTCTAATGGAGAATTTATTAAAGAATTTGATGTAAAAGATGGAGCGGCTATCGAGGCTTGGCTAAAGCTTGGTAAAAAAATTGCTATTATTACAGGTAGAAATTGTCCTTGTGTTGAAAAAAGAGCTAAAGATTTAAAAATAGAAATTTTATATCAAGGCATCAAGGATAAGTTAGCTTGTGCAAAAGAAATTTTGCAAAAACTTAATTTAGATTTTTCTCAGTGTGCGGCTATTGGAGATTATTTTAACGATAAGGCTTTGCTTGAAAGCGTAGGACTTAGTTTTAAGCCAAAAGATGGTCATAAAGATTTAAATGTAGACATAGTGCTTAGCAAAAAAGGTGGTAAGGCTGCTGTAGCACAGATGATAGAAATTTTAGTAGAAAAAAATCATCTAGAAGAAGAATGGAATAAGCTTTGGCTATAAAAATTTTTGGAATTTTAATTGCTCTTTTTACAATTACTTTTACGATTTTAAGTTTGCAAGATCCGTATTCTTTGAATTTGCAAACTAATGCTTTAAATTTTAAAAATATTGAGGCTAAAAATTTGAAAGCTTATGAGAGTAATGCTAGTACAATTAAGGCATATTATAAGGCAAATTCTTGGGTGAGATATGCAGATAGAGATGAATTTAATGATTTTATTACTTTAAATTTAGATTTTAATCTTAGTGCAAATCGTTTAGAATTTTTTAATAAAGATATGAGCAAGGTTTTATTTGAAGGAAATGTTACTTATATAGGTGCTAATAATGTCAAAATTATTTCCCAAGAGGTAGAATACGAACCTAAGAATAAAGTTCTATATACAAATACTGATTTTAAAGCTCTAATTAATGGAAGTATTATTAACGGAAATACTTTAAACTATGATATAAAAAACAAAATTTTAAATATCCAAGGAGTAAACGCGTGGTTGCAAGACAAATAATTTTATTGTTAGTTTGTGTAAGTGTAACTTGGGCAACTCAAATTGAAGTAAAAGCTTTAAATTTTTATTCAGATGAAAATAAGGGTGAAAGTATTCTTAGTGGAAATGTAGAAGTAATTAGGGGTGATGATATTTTAAATTCTGAAAAATTGATTATTTATACGGATAAAAATCGCAAACCTATTCGTTATGAAGCAATGCAAAACGCTAGGTTTAAGATTGTTTTAAAAGGTAAAACTTATAAAGGTAGTGGAGATAAATTTATTTATAATGTTATTAAAGATACTTACGAGATTAATGGCCATGCTTATATAAATGAGCTTGGAAGCAATCAAAAACTTTTTGGTGATAAAATAATAGTCGATAGAAAAGCTAATATTTATCGAGTAGAGAGCAAGGATCAAAAACCTGCTCGTTTTGTATTTGATCTTAAAGACAAATGATAATTAGTGCTAAATTTATCACTTCTTTAGTGAAATTTGATGAGAATTTGAGCTCAAATTTTAGTGAAGTAGCATTTTTGGGGCGTTCCAATGTCGGAAAAAGTTCTTTAATCAATTCTTTGTGTAAACAAAAAAATTTAGCCAAAAGTTCGGCAATTCCTGGAAAAACTCAGCTTATAAATTTTTTCGAAGTAACTTGCAAAAGAAATGAAGAAAAATTTAATATCAATTTTATCGATTTACCAGGGTTTGGTTATGCAAAGGTTTCTAAAAATTTAAAAGAAATATGGAATCAAAACTTAGATGAATTTTTAAAATTAAGAACCTCGATAAAGTTATTTATACATTTAATCGATTCAAGACATACTCATTTAGAGATCGATGTAAATTTAAATGACTATTTGAAAAGATTTTTACGACCTGATCAAAAAATTTTAAAAGTTTTTACCAAATGCGATAAATTAAATCAAAGTGAAAAAGCTAAGTTAAAAAATGAATTTAAAGACTCTATTTTAGTTTCAAATTTGAATAAATTTGGCCTTGATTCTTTGGAAGATATTATTATCAATCAAACTTTAGGTCTTGGTAAATGAGAAGAAATTTAAGTGCTTATAAAGCAAAATTTAATGGAGCTTATGTCTTTTTAGGATTTTTTTTTCTAATCTATCAGATTCTTGGTTCGACTTTTGTATATGCTCCGTTACTTTATGGGATTTTTTTCTGTTATATGTTTTGCTTACTAGAAGAGAGAGAAAGAACTTTTTCAAAGCTTGATTTTAGATGGTATTTTTCTTTATTTTTTTTATTTTTTACTGATATAACTTATAATTTTTTTATTTTTTCATCTTGGTTGGCATTTTTTATTTTTTATTATCTTTGTGCAGATTGGATTAAGACAAATTTAAAAATTGGTAAATTTATCCCTGTTGTTTTTGTGCTTTGTGCTTACGGCATTATTTTGTTTTTGGATATGATATTGTCTTATATTGGAGATGAAAAAATTAAAATTTTAGGATGGGCGTATATTGTTTCAGTTTTTATAGAATGTTGTTTAGCTTATGTGTTTTTTAAAGGTAAAATTTAAATGAGAATGCGTTTAGTTGTTGGATTTATACTATTGTTTTTTATATTTTTATTAAGTCGTGTGTATTATTTGAGTATAAAATCAAATGTATATTATGAAGAGCTTGCTAAACAAAATGCCATAAAAACTGAATTTTTACCACCTGTTAGGGGTCAAATTACAGATAGAAATGGAACTTTATTGGCTATTAATGATTTGGGTTTTAGTATTTCTATTAAACCTTATTTAAGTATTAAAAAGTCAAATAAAGGAATTTTAGATAAAGAATTATCTGAACTTACAAATTTATTTCCCGATTTAAATGCTAGTAAATTAGCAGAAATTTATAAGAGAAATGATTCTTACTATAATCAAGATTTTATTAAAGTAGTAGATTTTATACCCTATGATGAGATTATTCCGCATTATTCAGAGTTAAATCTTAATAAAACAATAAAAATAGATCCTGTTGTAAAAAGAAAATATCCTTTTGGAAAATTGGCTTCGCATATTATTGGGTATGTAGGTAAGGCAAATTTGCAAGATGTTCAAGAAAATGAAATAGCAAAACTTTCTAACTATACGGGAAAAAGCGGTATAGAACGCTATTATAATGATATTTTACAAGGAGAAAAAGGAACTAGGGTTTATAAGGTTAATGCCTTAAATCAAGAAGTAGAACAGCTTTCTTACACTCCTGCTATGTCTAATGATATAGAACTTACGATAGATATAGAGCTTCAATCTTATTTAACTTCATTGTTTGAAGGGAATGCTGGAGCTGCTATAATTATGAATGTAAATGATGGATCTATTTTAGCTGCAGGGAGTTTCCCTGAATATGATCTTAATCCTTTTGTAACAGGGATTTCTTTTAAGGATTGGGATGAGCTTTCAAATAGTCTTGATCATCCTTTTACAAATAAACTTATAAATGGATATTATCCTCCAGGTTCTGTTGTAAAAATGGGAGTAGGGCTTTCTTTTTTAAATTCTAAAAATATTAGTCCATCAACTCAATATGTTTGCAATGGAAGCATTGAGCTTGGAGGCAGGTTTTTTAGATGTTGGAATCGATCAGGCCATGGACCTGTGGATTTAAAACATGCGATAAAATATAGTTGTGATGTTTATTTTTATAATGGCAGTTTGCAAGTTGGAATCGATCAAATAAGTGAAACTTTATCTCGCATTGGCTTTGGAGCGAAAACAGGGGTAGATTTACCTAGTGAATTTGTAGGAACTTTACCAAGCAAAGAATGGAAGATGCAAAGATATAGACAATCTTGGTTTCAAGGTGATACTTTAAATACAGCTATAGGTCAAGGTAATTTTCTTGCAACACCTATGCAAATTGCTAGATATACGGCTCAAATCGCAAAAGGTGGAGAGGTTATACCTCATTTTTTAAAAAGCATAGAAAATAATAATACAACTATAGAAAATCAAATGGATGAAAATAAAAAAGAAATTTTTACTTTATTTGAAAAGAGTCAATTGCCTTATATAAGAGATGCAATGTATGCTGTTGCTAATGAGCAAGGAGGAACCTCTTATCGTTATTTGCATAATCTTGATGTGAAAGTTGCAGCAAAAACAGGAACTGCTCAGGTTGTGGGATTTTCACAAACAGATAAAAATAGGGTCGATGAAAAACAATTTGAGTATTATACTAGATCTCATGCGTGGCTTACTTCTTATGCTCCTTATTCTAAGCCAAAATATGTAGTTACCGTTCTTTTGGAACATGGTGGGAGAAATATTACTTCAGGGGCAACTGTAGCTAAAATTTATCAAAAAATGATTGAACTTGGATATTTTAAATAATTTTTAGTTGTAAATTGAGTTTTTCAAAAAAAACTTTTTTAGCAATTGGTTTAAAAACCTTGTATTAAACAAATTATAAGTTTAATACAAGGAAAATTTATCTATGTTAACAAAAGTATCTTAAAAGATGGCTTTTGTTCTTTTTTCAAGCCAAACTAGAGCTTTTGGATAATCACCTAGCTTAGGAGAAAGTTTTTCAAATACTTCTTTGTGATAATTGTTTAACCATTCTTTTTCTTTTTCATCTAACATTTTTGTATCAATACAAGATATTTCAAAAGGACAAAGAGTAACAGGTTTAAAGTATAAAAACTCTCCAAAATCTTTATTTTTAGGATTTTCTACTTTGGTATGAATAACTAAATTTTCAAGTCTTATACCCCATTTACCTACTTTATAAATACCTGGCTCTATTGAGGTTAGCATACCTTCTTTGGCTTTTGTTTTTTCAAGCGCAGGGGATAGATAAGATAAAACTTGTGGACCTTCATGGACATTTAAAAAATATCCCACGCCATGTCCTGTGCCGTGTATATAGTCAATTTGTTCTTTCCATAAAGGTGCGCGTGTGATTGCATCAAGTAAGGGCATAGCTATATCTTTTGGAAAAATTGTACTGGAAATGGCAATATGTGCTTTTAAAACCAAGGTATAGTCATGAATTTGTTCTGCATTAGCCTTTCCTATTGGTACAACGCGTGTAATATCTGTTGTGCCGTTTTTATATTGTCCACCAGAATCAATAAGTAAAAGCCCATCTTTTTTAAGATAAGCAAAACTTTCTTTTGTGGCTTTATAATGTGGATATGCTGCGTTTTCGTTAAAGCCTGCTATAGTGGCAAAACTATCACTTATGTAGTACTTGCTTTGTGCTCTAAATTCGCTTGCTTTAGCATCTATGTCTAATTCGCTTATTAATTCTTTATTTTCTATCGCTTCTTCAAGCCATGCAAAAAATTTACATAAAGCCACTCCATCTTCTATCATAGCATCTTTTATATGCGCTATTTCTTTTGTATTTTTAGCTGCTTTTAAGTGAGTGCTTGGATTAATTTCTTGAATGATTTTTACGCTTTTGTCTAAAGAATTTATGAGTAAAGCGGTCATTTTTGAAGGTTCAATAAGCAAATTTGTATTTGCAAGTTTTTCAAGCTCCATGATGATTTCATCATAATTTTTAAGCCAAAACCCATCTAAATTTAATTTTTTTTCAAGTTCTGAATTTACTTTTTTCTGATCAACAAAAAGCAAAGCTTTGTCTTCCAAGATTAGCAAATGACTTAAAAATACAGGATTATAATTTACATCATTCCCTCTTAAATTTGTAAGCCAAGCTATATCATCAAGGCTGGAGATTAAATGAGAAGTAGCATTTAAATTTTTCATTTTTTGACGCACTAATGCTAATTTTTCTTTTCTTGAGTAAGAGCAGTATTCTAGTTCGTGTTCATAAATTTTTTCTTGTGGTAAAGTGGGACGATCTTTCCAAAGTGGACTTATCAAATCTATATGTTTTAAATTTGCCTTGCAATTAATCTGTAAATCTTTTTGCAAAGATAAAGGTAAAAGTGCAAAATCGATGCCTAAAATTTGATCTTCGCTTAAATTTTTTTCTAACCATTTGGTAAAAGTATTTTTAGCATCTTGCTTTTGTAAAAGTATGCCACTACCTTCTAATTCCTTTTGTGCTTGAAGCCAATATCTTCCATCTACCCACAAAAAGCCCTCTTTTTGTGTGATAAGAACTGTTCCAACAGAACCCTTAAAGCCACTGATAAAGACTCTGTTTTTGTAATATTCTGGTAAATATTCGCTCAAATGCGGATCCGCGCTTAAGATGAGATAGGTGTCAATATTATTTTCTTTCATTAATCTTCTAAGTTCTAATACTCTTTGTTTGTAAATACTCATATTTTCTCCTTAATATTAATTTTTTAGTATTTTATTGATAGGTTTTTTGAGTATAAGTAAAATTATAACAGCACCAAGTAATATCCACATACATTGGTAAAATAAATTTGGCAAATAAGCTATATTTTCTTCACTTGCTTTACCACCTATGAATCCAGCTAAAGCATTGCCTAATGCACTTGCTACAAACCAAAGTCCCATGACTTGAGATTTAATTAAATTAGGTGCAATTTTTGTCATTATAGAAAGTCCCACAGGGGAAAGGCAAAGCTCTCCTAAAACCATAAGTAAAAAGCTACTGACAAGCCACCAAGGTGAAACTAAAATAATTTGTGATGAATTTTCTAAATTTTCTCTTAATGTATTAGCATCGCCATTTAAACTAATTGCATGATTTGAAGCTAAAGCCATTATTAAAAATGCTAAAGCTGCACCCAAAAGTCCTAATGCAAATTTAATAATAGATGAAATTTCTTTATTATTTTTGGCACATATAGTCCATATAAAAGCACTAAAAGGTGCAAAAAGTATAACAAATAAACCTCCAAGAGATTGAAACCATATTGTAGGAATTTCATAATTTAATATGGTTTTATCTGTTAATTTTTCTGCAAAAAAATTAAAAGAAGTGTATTGTTGCTCATATACTGACCAAAATAACGCAGCCGCTAAAAATAAAACAATAAAAAAAATTAAATTTCTTTTTTCTTCTATTTTTAAAGAAGTAAAAGCGAAAAGATATAAAAAATAAATTCCAGCACAAGCTAAGATAGTTAAAATAATATTTTTATTAATAACTTGTGCATCTAATTTTATAAAACCACCAAGGATTAAAAATATTGCTCCAAGCAAAACAATACCTGATACAATGATGATGTAAAATGCGTTTTTGCTTTTTTTGCTTGGTCTATCCCAAGTAGAGTCTATGCCAACTTTTTCATCAAATTCTTTTAAATCAGGCATAGTTTTTAGGTAGAAAATAATTACCGCTAAAAGCATACCAATCCCACCTGCACCAAAACCAAAATGCCATCCGTATTCTTTTTGTAAAAAGCCACAAATTAAAGGAGCTACAAAAGCACCAAAATTAAAGCACATATAAAAAAGAGTAAAACCCAGAGTCACGCCTTGCATCATTTTTTTTATAAAGCATTCCAACCATTACAGAAGCACAAGTTTTAAAAAGTCCTGTACCTATAACCAAAAAAACCATACCAACAAAAATCATTTTATTGTTAAAATAAGAAAAGGCTATGCACAAATGTCCAAATGCTATAGTTAAAGCACCTAGTAAAATTGCTCTTTTTTGTCCTAAGTAATTATCCGCAAGCCATCCACCTGGCAAAGCAGCAAGATATAAACAACTTGCAAAAATTCCCATAATTGCACTTGCTTCTTCAGGTTTTAAGTTCATTCCACTTTTTTCAAAACTTGCTATCATAAAAAGGTAAAGCAAGGGACGAATTCCGTAAAAAGAAAATCTTTCCCAAAGCTCAGTGAGTGAAAGAGATAAAAGTGGTTTTGGATGTCCAAAAAATGAAGTATCTAAATTTTTTACATTTTTACTCAATTTATATCCTTTGTGTATTTTTATTTATAAATTATAGACAAGAAATTAAAAAATATGTATAACTTTGTAATATTTTTAAATGATTTATATCATAATGTTACTTTTTTGCAAATATAAAAAAGAAATATTAAGATCAATTTTCAACTTTGGTGTATTTTGTATTTTAAGTTTAGTTAGATAATTGCTTATTTTTTTCGTTAAGAATTTTATAAATTGGTTTTTTGGCAATAAAAAGTAAAAGCGCTACAACAAAAAGCATCCACATACATTGTCCAAAAATACTGGGAAGTTGATCGATGTTTTTAATATTGACATTTCCCCCTATAAGTCCTGCAACAAAATTTCCAAGTGCACTTGCTACAAACCAAAGTCCCATGATTTGATTTTTGATTAAATCAGGGGCAACCTTAGCCATTATAGAGAGTCCAATAGGAGACACGCATAATTCCCCAAGTGTTAAAAAGAATATACTTATGATAATCCAAGCCATGGATATTGGCAAACCATTGTTGTTTATTAGATTTTGTGAAGCAAAGGTCATCATCATAAAACCAATACCGGCAAATAATATTCCTAAAGTAAATTTTCCAATGGAAGAAAAATATATATTTTTTTTCTCTAAAAATATCCAAATATAACTTGCTATAGGAGCAAGTATGATGATAAAAATTGGATTAAAAGATTGAAACCAGTTTGTTGGAATTTTCCAATCAAAAATATTTCTATTTGTAAAATCTTGCGCAAAAAGATTATAAGCGGTAGGTTTTTGTTCAAAAGTACTCCAAAAAAAAGTGGCTGCAAAGAATAAAACAATTAAAATTGTTAATTGCTGTTTTTCTCTTTTATTTAAGGTTTTAAAAACAAAAAGATATATGAAATAAATTACCAAACATAGTAAAATTACAATTAGAAGTTTTTTTGATAGTATTATGGGATTAATATCTGCAAGATTAATAAAAATTAGAAAAAATCCAATAATACTTAACAAGCTTATACTTAGTATAAGAGTTAAATTTTTACTTTTTTTAAATGGTTGTTCCCAGTTTTGCTTTAAAGTACAATTTTTATGAAATTCTTCAAGTTCAGGGGTAGCTTTAAAATATAAAATAAGCAAAGAGATTAGCATACCTAAACCCCCTATGCCAAATCCTAAATGATAATTCCATTTTGCTTGAACAAAACCACATATAAGAGGAGCAATGAATGCTCCAATGTTAATTCCTATATAAAAAATCGTATAGCCAGTATCGCATCTTGTATCATTTTGTTTATACAACATTCCAACTGTTACAGAAGCGCTAGTTTTAAAAAATCCAGTACCAATAACGATAAAAGTAAGTCCTAGGAAAAATATAGGTGTACTTAAAATAGATAAGGCTATGCTAATATGTCCTAAAGCTATAATAAAAGAACCTAGAAATAAAGCCTTTTTTTGTCCTAAATAATTATCAGTAATCCAGCCTCCAGGAAGTGCTGCTAAATACAAGCATCCTGCAAAAATGCCATAAATTGCCGAGGCGTATTCAGTGCTTATTCCAAGTCCACCTTTGCTTATGGTTGTTGCCATGAAAAGCACAAGTAAAGATCGTATGCCATAAAAAGCAAATCTTTCCCAAAGTTCTACCATTGATAGAGAGAATAAAGGCTTGGGATGACCTAGGAAATTTGTATCGAGTTTTTGTATTTCTTGTTTAGTCACTTCCCAATACCTTTCTTTTTTATGCTTAAAATATTTTAACTAATAGTAATAGAAAAATAATTAAATTGCAATATTTTTAAATATTTTTTTTATAAAAATATTTAAAAATATAACATTTTAATATTATTATAAATTAACAAATTTAAACATTAAATCAAGCTTTAATTTTAAACCCTGTGTATTGTATAGTTTTATTTTATCAATTTTTAAAGCTATAGGAAGATTTTCTAAATTTTGTATAAAATTGAGTAAGTCTTTAAAGTTGCCATTTAAACTTAGAGAAACGTAATTATAGTGGATAAAATTTTTGTTTTCTTGGGAAAATTTTATTTCATTAATGGTTAAATTTTTGGATAAATTATTGATTTTTTTATTGAAAAAATCTTTATCATAAGAAAATAAATGCAATTTTTCTTTATAGTATTTTAATTTTTCTTCCTCTGTTTTTATCTGTTTTGTTAGTTTTATCTCTATTTCTTTAAGATGTGAATTTTCTATTTTTGCTTCATTTAATGCAAGGTAATTATGTTCTACTAATGTTTTTTGAAAAATATTTTCCAAAAAGTGATCGTGAATTTTAAAAGCTAAAAACAAAGCACAAAGGCAGATAAAAGAAATAAAAAGAAATTTTTCCCTAGGATTGAGATTTTGCAAAAATACTTCTATTTTATTCATCTATGACTTCTAATATGATATTCAATGTTTCTTCATTTTTATCAAGAATTTTAAAAGCAGAATTTAGATTTTCTAATGCTCTTTTAAAGTGGTTTTCATCGATAAAAGAAAGAATGATTTTTGTTTGTTCAAATTCAAGATTTGTGATTTTAAGTTCATTGGAGTTAAGCCATGATATGATTTGATTTAGAATGATTGCCTTATTTTTGTCTAAATTGATTTCTTTTGTTATGGTGGATAAAATATGAAATTGTTGTTGTGTAGATGATATTTTATTGGAAAGAGTAAAGTTTAAATCTTGTATGTTTGTTAATAATTTTTGCTTATCTTGTTTTAGTTTAGAAATTTCTTCTTGTATGATAAAATTTTTATTTTGAATTTCCTTATTTTGTTTGTATTCTATAAAATCTTTAAATAATAAAATCATCATACTAAGACTAAAGCTAAAAATAAATATTAATATAATTTTAAAAGAAATAGATATTTTTATTTTATTATGCTTGATAAAATTACAATTTTGATCTAGATTTTTTATACTATATGAACTTAATTTCAATAAACTATTTTTATCAAGAATATCATTTAGATTTAAACATTTTATTTGAGATGAGAAGTAATGTTTGATTGTATCCAAATCCTGATAAAGTAGCAATTTGCTTTCATAGTGTTTTAAAAGTTCTATAAATCGATTTTGTTTAAAAAATAAATCCATATTACTTGGGTTGAAATTTTCGATTTTTTTAAGATTGATAAATTTTCCCTCTTGGTAAAAATATAAATATAAAGTTTGATCATATAAATTTAAAACACAATAATTACTTTCCTCAATAAATCTTTCATCAAACAAAGCTTGAAAAATTAAAGGCTCAGGAAAGCAAAAACGACTTTTTTTCAATTTGTAAACAGGCGCTAAAAAACAATGATAAATTTCATTATGTTTAAAAAAAGCTATTTGGTAGTCAAAGGGTTTGCTTAGCTTAAAATCTGCGGTTAAATTGTTAAAAAGTTCATCTTCTTTGGATATTCCTGTTCTTTGAGCATAAAGCAAATCTGTAGATTTTATAAAATTTATTTTATTTAATGAATTAATTTTCATCATTTAAAAGTTTTTTTAAAAATTCTTCATCTTTTTGCCAGTTTTTTTTCACTGTTACGAAAAGCTTTAAAAGTATTTTTTTTTGTGCAAGTTTTGAAATTTTAAAGCGTGCATCTTTGCCTATTCTTTTTAAAGTT
This sequence comes from Campylobacter sp. 2014D-0258, assembly GCF_008000495.1. Classification (NCBI taxonomy): domain Bacteria; kingdom Pseudomonadati; phylum Campylobacterota; class Epsilonproteobacteria; order Campylobacterales; family Campylobacteraceae; genus Campylobacter; species Campylobacter sp. 2014D-0258. Next base: position 79,561 of record NZ_VOAR01000021.1, on the reverse strand, counting down.
GCCCCTTCTTTTCCTATAAGCATACCCTTGTGAGAGTTTGTATCTGTGATGATATTGGCTTCTAGGATTAAAAGATTGGGCGTGTCTTTGGTGCGATTGATAAGCACTTCGCTACTATAGGGAAGCTCATCGCTTAAATTTTCATAAATACTTTCAAGTATGAAATCTCTATAAAGTTCTTTTTCGCTACTCGCACTTAAAAATTCAGGATCATAAAAATATTCATGTTCGTCAAGATATTTTACTATCTCATCTAACAAGCCTTTTTTATAGCTTTTTTTCTTAGAAGAATAAGGAATGATAGCTTTAAAATGTTGGCTAAATTTTGCATATTCGCTAAGTTTTTTTAAAAGTGTAGCATTGTCGGTTAAATCTACTTTATTTAAAGCGATGATATGTGGTACTTGTGGGTTTAGACTAAGAAAATTTTCATAGTCTTTTGTACTATCAAAAACACTCGCCACAAATAAAATCACATCACAATCCCCTATAGATTTAATAGCACTTTGGACAAGCAGTTGATTAAGCGTAGCACCGCTTTCGTGAAGTCCTGGGGTATCGATGAAAATGATTTGATTTTTTTCATGCATCACTATGGCTTTGATTTTACGTCTTGTGGCGTTTTGTTTGTGAGAAACTAGGGCGATTTTTTCTTCTAATAAGGAATTGATTAAAGTACTTTTTCCTGCATTAGTACGCCCTATGATGCTAACAAAGCCACTTTTCACAAAATATACCTTGCAAGATCTTTATTTTCTATGATGTCTCCGAGTTTTTCTTCTACCATTTTTTTATCCACTACGAATTTTTTACCCGCATACTCATCAGCTTCAAAGCTTAGATCTTCAAGTAATTTTTCTATCACAGTATGTAAGCGTCTAGCACCTATATCTTGCATTTCTTCATTGGCTCTTGAAGCTATTTTTGCTATTTCTTTAATGGCTTCATCATTAAATTCAAGTTCTAAATTTTCAGTTTTTAAAAGCTGAGAGTATTGTTTTAAAAGTGAATTTTTAGGGCGTGTTAAAATTTCATAAAGAGCTTTATCATCAAGACTATCTAATTCCACTCTTAAAGGAAAGCGTCCTTGCAGTTCAGGGATAAGATCACTTGGTTTGCTAAGGTGAAAAGCCCCTGCAGCGATAAAAAGAATATGATCGGTTTTTAAAGTACCTATTTTTGTTTGTACATTTGATCCCTCGACTATAGGAAGTAAGTCTCTTTGTACCCCTTCTTTACTTGGATCTTGGCGGTTTGAATTTCCGCTTGAAACAGCGATTTTATCAATTTCATCAATAAAAATAATCCCTTCATTTTCTGCTCTTTTTAAGGCTTCGCTTTTGATGCTTTCTTGGTCTAGGATTTTTTCTCCTGCTTCGTTTTTTAATGCATTTTTAGCGTCTTTGATTTTCATTTCTTTTTTGACTTTTTTACTGCCAACGCCTATAACCTTAACTATATCTTGCATTGCACCCATTTCAGGAGGTAGGTTAGGATTGGTATCGAACATATTTTGTGAAATTTCTATCTCTATGGTGCTTTCATCAAGATCGCCATTTCTTAGCTTAGTTCTCATTTTTTCAAGACTGTTTTTATATTCTTCTTGTTTTTCATCGCTGATACCCTTTGGTAGGGGTGGCAAAAGTTTTTCTAAAATTTTATTTTCTATAAATTCATCGATTTTATCTTTGTTTTTTTCCCTTTGTTCGTTTTTTACTAAATTTAAAGCCGCATTGGCAAGATCTCTTACCATGCTTTCTACATCACGACCTACAAAACCTACTTCAGTATATTTACTTGCTTCGATTTTGATGAAAGGAAAGCCCATCATTTTAGCTAAACGCCTAGCGATTTCTGTTTTTCCCACACCTGTAGAACCTATCATCAAGATATTTTTAGGCACTATATCATCTTGCAACTCAGGGCTAAGTTGCATTCTGCGGTAGCGATTTCTTAAAGCTATAGCTATGATTTTTTTAGCTTTTTTTTGTCCTATAACATAATCATCTAAAAATTTAACAATTTCTTTTGGAGTTAGATTCATTTCTCATCCTCGATTACATAAGTTTTGATATTGGTATTGGTATAAATGCAAATTTCACCTGCGATTTGAAGACTTGATTTTACAAGTTCTTCTTCATCTAAATTGGCATGTTTTGCTAAGGCTCTAGCAGCTGAAAGTGCATAGTTTCCACCACTTCCTATGGCTGCGATTTGCCCATCTTCAGGTTCGACCACATCGCCTGTACCAGAAAGTAGAAAAATGTGATTTCTATCAAGTACAAGCATCATGGCTTCAAGTTTTCTTAGGTATTTGTCTTTTCTCCATTCTTTAGAAAAGTCAATTGCTGCTTTTAAAAGATCGCCTTTAGAACTTTGAAGGAGATTTTCAAACATATCAAAAAGATTAAAAGCGTCAGCTGTTGATCCTGCAAAACCTGCTAAAACTTTGCCATTGTTGAGTTTTCTAATCTTTACAGCATTACCTTTTAGCACCGTATTTCCAAAGCTTACTTGTCCATCTCCGCCAATTACGGATTTATTTTTACCTTTGTAAGCTAAAATCGTTGTTGCGTGAAACATTATTCTGCCTTTATATTTATGTTAAATTTAGCATGGATTGCGTGTCCAAGTTTTACGCTTACTTCGTGGATTCCTAAGCTTTTTAAGGTGTCGCATTCTAAACTTTTTTTATCGATTTCTATATGGCTTTGTTCTTTTAGGGCGTGAGCGATTTCATCTTTGGTTACGCCACCAAACAAACTTCCATTTGCACCTACGGGTTTTGAAATTTCAAGAGTGATTTTGCTAAGTTCTTCTTTGAGTTTTTCTAAATTTGCGATTTCAAAGCGTAAATTTTCAGCCTCTTTTTTCTTGTCGCTTTCGTATTTTCTTAAAACTTCATTAGTAGCTGCTTTAGCAAAGCCTTTAGCGATTAAGAAATTTTGTCCGTAGCCGTCTTTTACTTCTTTTATTTCTCCTGCTTTTCCAAGTGCTTTTACATCTTTGATTAATAATACTTTCATTTTATTCCTTTATTAAAATTTTCTTCCATTTTTTCCTGCGATGATAAAACGCAAAGCATTAAGCTTGATAAAGCCTGCCGCATCTTTTTGATTATACACTTCATCTTCTTCAAAAGTACAATAAGCTGCGTTAAACAAGCTATCGTTTGCACTTTGGCGTCCTATAACCATCACATTGCCTTTATAAAGCTCGAGTTTTACTCTACCATTGGCATGAATTTGAGACTCATCGATTAAGGCTTGAAGCATCATTCTTTCAGGCGAGAACCAATAGCCATTGTAAATTAAACTTGCGTATTTTGGCATGAGTTCATCTTTTAAGTGTGCTGCTTCTCTATCAAGCGTGATGCTTTCAAGTGCTCTGTGTGCTTTTAAAAGTATAGTACCGCCTGGAGTTTCGTAACAACCACGGCTTTTCATACCTACATAGCGATTTTCTACTATATCAAGGCGTCCTATACCGTGTTTGCAGCCTAGTTCATTAAGTTTGGTTAAAAGTCCTGCGGGACTTAGTTTTTCTCCATTTATCGCTATTAAATCTCCTTTTTGAAAATCAAGTTCTATAATTTCACTTTCATTTGGAGCATCTTTTGGACTTTTACTCCATCTCCACATATCTTCTTCAGGTGCGTGTGCAGGATCTTCTAAAACAAGTCCTTCGTAAGAAATATGAAGTAAATTTGCGTCCATAGAATAAGGGGATTTTCCTTTTTTCTTAGAAATATCAATACCGTGTTTTTGTGCATAAGCAAGGAGTTTTTCACGACTGTTTAAATCCCACTCACGCCATGGAGCGATGATTTTTAAATCGGGATTAAAAGCAAGATAACCAAGTTCAAAACGCACTTGATCATTTCCTTTACCTGTGGCACCATGACTTACTGCATCAGCACCTGTTTGCAGGGCGATTTGTGCTTGAGTTTTTGCTATAAGTGGTCTTGCTATACTTGTTCCTAAAAGATATTCTCCTTCATAAATCGCATTGGCTCTAAACATAGGAAATACATAATCTTTAACAAATTCATCTCTTAAATCTTTAATGAAAATATTTTCTTCTTTTATGCCTAAAGAAAGGGCTTTTTTTCTTGCAGGTTCGAGTTCTTCACCTTGACCAATATCTGCTGTAAAAGTTACAACTTCACAATTATACTCATCTTGAAGCCATTTTAAAATAATGCTCGTATCAAGCCCCCCAGAATACGCTAAAACTACTTTTTTTACTTCATTTTTCATAAGATATCCTTTGCTAAAATAGATTTGAAAATTGTAAAATTGTATCCAAATTTCATTAAAGAAAAGTTTTTACTTGCTATTTTCTTAAAAAATAAAGCAAAGGCGTAAGCAAATTTTGTTCCAAAAATTGATTTTTTTTGCTAAAATTGCTTTTATGAGAGTAGATAAATTTTTAAATGTAGTTAATATCACGAAAAGAAGAGCTATTTCTGAGGATATGTGTAAAAGTGGTGTAGTGGGGATTAATGGCGTTATTGTTAAAGCGAGTAAAGAGGTTAAGGTGGGTGATATCATCACTTTACATTTTACTGAATACACCCAAAAATATAAAGTCCTAGCTATACCTAGCACGAAAAGCATTCCCAAAAACGCACAAAATGAATATGTGGTAAAATTATGAAAGAATTTATTTTAGCAAAAGATGAGATCAAAACGATGCTTCAAATAATGCCTAAAGAAGGTGTTGTTTTGCTTCAAGGAGATTTGGCTAGCGGAAAAACAAGCTTAGTACAAGCTTGGGTTAAATTTCTTGGTCTTGATGCAAGGGTAGATTCTCCAACTTTTTCCACTATGCAAAAATATGAAAATCATGATATTTGCATTTATCATTATGATATTTATCAAGAAGGTTTAGAAGGACTTTTAGCAAATGGTTTATTTGAAAATTTTTTTGAAAAAGGTTTACATTTGGTTGAATGGGGCGGTGAAAATTTGAAAAAAACTTTAATGAAATTTGGAATTTCTACTATCCAGATTAAAATTAGCATTAAAGATGACAAAAGAAAGTATGAAATTTATGAGTAAATTAGAAATTGTAAATTTAGAAAAAATTATTAAAAAAACTAAGATTATACATGGAATTTCTTTAGAGGTTAATAGCGGAGAAGTTGTAGGACTTTTAGGGCCAAATGGTGCAGGAAAAACGACAACTTTTTATATGATATGTGGACTTATTTCCCCAAGTAGTGGAAAAGTTCTTTTAGACGGTTTAGATGTGACAAAAGATCCTTTAAACAAAAGAGCTAGATCAGGGATAGGTTATTTACCTCAAGAAAGTAGTATTTTTAAGGATTTAAGTGTAGAAGATAACCTGCTTTTAGCGGCTCAGATTTTTTATAAAGATAAAAAAATTTTACATGATAAAGTTGAGCAAATGCTTGAACTCTTAAGTATAGAGCCTATTCGTTTAAGGAAAGGTTTAAGTTTAAGTGGAGGTGAAAGAAGGCGTTGTGAGATCGCTAGAAGCTTGATGTGTGAACCTAAGTTTTTGCTTCTTGATGAGCCTTTTGCAGGTGTTGATCCTATAGCAGTGGCTGAAATTCAAACTTTAATTAAAGAGCTTAAAAGATTGGGGATTGGGGTTTTAATTACCGATCATAATGTGCGTGAGACTTTGGCTATTTGTGATAGAGCTTATGTTATAAGATCAGGTTCTTTACTTGCTAGTGGGAATGCTGATGAAATTGCAACCAATAAAGATGTGAAAAAGTATTATTTAGGAGCGGAGTTTAAACTCCTTGATTGATGTTAAAGCAAAAAATCACCCAAGCACCCAAGACTAAAATTTCTCAAACTTTACGCTCTTGGTTGCCGATTTTACAAGCAAATATAGAGGATTTAAAAGAAAATTTAGATAAATTTGCTGAGGATAATCCTTTCTTAAATGTTCAAGATTCGATACAAACTCATGATAAGGGTAAGAATTATTTTGATTCATTTTATAAACATAATGTAAATTCGGCTTTTATGGATAGTAAAGGACTTGCCAAAAAAAGTGTTTATGAGCTTTTAAATGAACAGATTCTTCCTCCTTTGTTTCCTACAAACAAATCTCAAGAACTTGCAAAAAAAATTATAGAATGCTTAAATGAGGAAGGATATTTTGAATACGATGAAGAATTTTTAAAAGAGTATTCTTTGGAAGAAATTGAGCGAGTAAGAGCAAGATTTAAATTTTTAGATCCTGTAGGAGTGGGAGCTAAAGATTATAAAGAAGCATTTTTATTTGCTCTTGAAAATATGGAATTAGATGAAGATATTGATGAGTTTTGTAGAATGTTGATTATGGATTTTGAAAATATACAAAACCATACCAAAGAGCCTTTATATAAAGAAGCATTAGCTGTACTTAAGCGTTTTAGCACTCCTCCTTTTTTGGAATATTTTGAAGATTCTCGTATAATTGTTCCTGATATTTTTGTTTATAAAGAAAATGGTGAAATTAAAGTAAAAATCAATGATGATTATTATCCTGAAATTTCAATCCAAACTGATGGTTTAGAGCATGATTTTTTAAGTCATTACATCAAAGAAGCAAAAAATTTAGTTGATGCTTTAGCGATGAGAAAAGTTACTCTTTATAAAATAGGGCTTATGATAGTAGAATATCAATATGATTTTTTCATGGGAAAAGAGATAAAACCTATGACTTTTAAGGATTTAGCACTTGATTTAGAACGCAATGCTTCGACTATATCAAGAGCTGTGGCAAATAAATATTTAAGTTGTGAAAGAGGACTTATTCCCTTGCGTGATTTTTTTGCTTTTGCTCTTGATGAAGAGGGAGAGACTTCAAATGTAGGTGTTAAAGAATTTGTGGCAAATTTAGTAAAGAATGAAGATCGAAATAAACCTTTAAGTGATAGTAAAATTTTAGAATTAATCAAAGAAGAATTTAAAGTCGATATAGGACGAAGAACTATTACAAAATATCGCAAACATCTTAATATAGCAAGTTCTACAGATAGAAAAAAATTTTATGAACTTGAAGGATAAAATTCTATCAAACCCATTACACTTTTGTTTTATATTTAAATTTAATTTAAATAATATAAAAAATTATTGTTTTATTTTTATAAATATTATTCTTTAATTTAAAAATGTGATACAATAATAACTGTTTTTAAATATTAATTTTCAAAGGAGTTAAAATGGACTTTTTAACAAGCCTTAGTGAGGGAGGGCAATTTGCAATCCAAATCATTATCGTTTTAATTTGTCTTTTTTATGGTGCAAAAAAAGGCGGCATCGCTCTTGGTTTGCTCGGTGGTATAGGTATTTTAATACTAGTTTTTGCTTTTCACATTAAGCCAGGGAAACCTGCTATCGATGTGATGCTAACCATTTTAGCCGTAGTTGTAGCGAGTGCAACTTTGCAAGCAAGTGGTGGGCTTGATGTTATGCTTCAAATTGCCGAACGCATTTTAAGGCGTAATCCTAAATTTCTAACGATTTTAGCACCTTTTGTAACTTGCTTTTTGACTATACTTTGTGGAACAGGACATGTGGTTTATACTATAATGCCTATTATTTATGACATTGCTATTAAAAATGGAATTCGCCCAGAACGCCCTATGGCAGCAGCTTCTATAAGTTCTCAAATGGGTATCATCGCTTCGCCTGTGAGTGTGGCTGTTGTGAGTTTAACTGCCTTGCTTTTAAATGCGGACAATAAACTAGCCGGCTTTGATGGTTATATTAATCTTCTTCAAATTACCATACCTAGTACATTATTTGGTGTATTGTGTATAGGAATTTTTTCTTGGTTTAGAGGAAAAGATTTGGATAAAGATGAGGTATTTCAAGAAAAACTTAAAGACCCAGAATTTAAAAAATATGTTTATGGGGATTCTAAAACACTTTTAGGTGTTAAACTTCCAAAAAGCGATTGGGTGGCAATGTGGATTTTCTTAGGTGCTATTGCTTTAGTAGCTTTATTAGGTGTATTTGATTTCTTGCGTCCAAACTGGGGGCAAGTTGTAAAAAATGGCATTCCTCAAGTAGATGCTTTAGGCAATCCTAAAATGGATATTTTATCCATGGTTTCAGTTATTCAGATGTTTATGCTTTTAGCAGGTTCTTTGATTATCATCTTTACTAAAACAGATGCAAAGAAAATCGGCTCTAATGAAATTTTTAAATCAGGTATGATAGCACTTGTTGCGGTTTTTGGAATTTCTTGGATGGCTGATACTATGTTTGCAGTTCATACTCCTATGATGAAAGCAGCGCTTGGAGATATAGTAAAAGAGCATCCTTGGACTTATGCTGTAATGCTTCTTTTAATTTCAAAATTTGTAAACTCTCAAGCAGCGGCTATTTCGGCTTTTGTTCCTTTGGCTTTAGGAATTGGTGTTGAACCTGGTGTAATTGTTGCCTTTGCGGCTGCTTGTTATGGATATTATATTTTACCAACTTATCCAAGCGATTTGGCTACTATACAATTTGACAGATCAGGTACTACTCACATCGGTAAATTTGTTATCAATCATAGTTTTATTTTACCAGGTCTTATAGGTGTAATCACTTCTTGTATAGCAGGATATTTTATCGCTATGGCAGCGGGTTATCTTTAACAATTTTTAGCAGGATTTTTCCTGCTAAATTCTTCATTTGTCTTTTTATTTAATATAGATAAAAATTATAAATAAATCATAAAATTAGTATTAATCAAAATATAAGCTTAACAAGGATAGGATAAATCCTATTTTGAATCAATGAGAAAGGGCTATCCTATGGATGTTATCTTTGCTTTGCTTCTACTTTTAGCTTTTGGTAGTTTATGGTTTTTTATCCATTTTTGTGAAATTCAAACTAGGACAAGCGGATGATATTTTTACTAGTTTTAAGCTTAATACTTGCTCTTTATTTATTTTATGCTCTATTATATCCTGAAAAATTTTAAAGGAAAAATATGCTAGAAATTTTAATAACACTGATTATAGCTTTTATATCGGCTTTAATTTTTGGAAACTATCTTTATAAAATTGCAAGCTGTAAAAAAACTATTTTTGATTTTATTTTTAATCCAATTGATAACTTAATTTATAAAATTTGTGCAATTGATAGAAAAAATATGACTTGGCAAAAATTATTCTTTGCATTTAATTGCTTTTAATGCCTTAGTGGCTATTTTTTCTTTCGTGATTTTTTATTTGCAAGATAAACTTTTTTTAAATCCCAATTCGATAAATTCTATGAAAGGGGATTTGAATTTAAATACTGTAATTAGTTTTATTACAAATACAAACCTTCAGCATTATAGTGGAGAGAGTGCTTTAAGTTTGCTTTCCCAAAATACAGGCATTTTACTTGCTATGTTTGTTTCAAGTGCAAGTGGATATTCTGCTTGTATGGCTTTTTGTCGTGCTTTATGTGGTATGCAAATGGGAAATTTTTATGAAGATTTTACGCGTATTATTACGCGTTTGATGTTGCCTTTAAGTTTTATTTTGGCTGTAATTTTTATCTCTGAAGGCGTGGTGCAAAACTATCACGCAAATTTTAGCGTGCTTACTTTAGAAAATAAATTTCAAAGCATTGCCACAGGTCCTGTTGCAGCTCTTGAGTCTATAAAACATTTAGGGACAAATGGGGGTGGTTTTTTTGGTGCTAATTCAAGCATGCCTTTTGAAAATCCTACTTCACTTACAAATTTTTTACAAATTTTATCCATGATGCTTATTCCTAGTGCCTGTGTTGTAGCTTTTGGATTGATGGTTTATCATAGAAAAGAAAGACAAGGTTTTGCTCTTATGGGAAAAGAAGGGGGAGTTATTTTTGGTGCAATGGGGATTATTTTTATCATTTCTTTGCTTTTAGTTTATTTTAGCGAAAAAATGTCAAATCCAAATTTGGATTCTTTGGGTTTAAATGCAAATTTGGGAAATTTAGAAGGTAAAGAAATAAGATTTGGCACAGATGGTTCGAGTTTATTTAGTGCTGTAACTACTGCTTTTACTACAGGAAGCGTCAATAATATGCACGATAGTTTAAATCCTTTAAGCATCAGTGCTACTTTGCTAAATATGATGTTAAATGTAGCTTTTGGTGGAGAAGGAGTAGGGCTTATGAATATGATTATTTATGTGCTTTTAACCGTGTTTATTTGTGCATTAATGATAGGCAGAACTCCAGAATTCTTGGGTAAAAAAATAGAAAGCGCACAAATGAAGCTTATAGCTTTGGTAATTCTTATCCATCCTTTATTAATCCTTGTTTTAAGTGCATTAGCTGTTGTTTTTGCAAAAGATAGTATAAGCAATCCTAGCTTTCATGGCTTGGCTCAAATTTTATATGAATTTAGTTCTTCGGCAGCAAATAATGGTTCAGGACTTGAAGGTTTAAAAGATGATAATTTATTTTGGAATTTAAGTACAGCTTTTGCTATGTTTTGTGGGCGTTATTTGGTTTTAATAGCTCAGCTTGCTATAGCTGGATCGCTTTTGGCTAAAAATACACAAGAAAATACTGCCAATTCTTTAAAAACGGATAATTTAACTTTTATGTTTGTGCTTGTTTGTATTATATATATTTTTACTGCACTTACTTTTTTTCCGGTGCTTACTTTATCAAGCGTTGCAGAATATTTATCTTTATGGCATTAAGGAGAGTCAATGTCTAAAAAACAAAATAAACTCATTACAAAAGAAATTTTAAATAATGCCATAAAAGGAGCATTTTTAAAATTTGATCCACGCTTTATGGTAAAAAACCCTGTTATGTTTATGGTGGAAGTTGGATTGATTCTTACTTTGATTTTAAGTATTTTTCCTACTTTGTTTAATGGAAATTCTGATGAAAGAATTTATAACATCTTAATCACTTTTATTTTATTTGTAACCTTGCTTTTTGCAAATTTTGCAGAAAGTATTGCAGAAGGAAGGGGTAAAGCCCAAGCAGCTACCTTAAGACAAAGCAAAAAGGATTCTAAAGCTAGACGCATAAAAAGTGATGGCAGTGAAGAAATGCTTAATTCTAGCGAGTTAAAAATAGGTGATATAGTTTTAGTTAAAGCAGGTGAACTTATACCTAATGATGGAGAAATTATAGAAGGTGCTGCAAGTGTTGATGAATCAGCTATTACAGGTGAAAGTGCTCCTGTTATGCGTGAAGCGGGCGGTGATTTTTCTTCTGTTACAGGTGGGACTACGGTTTTAACTGATTTTTTAAAGATTAAAATTTTAGTTGGAGCTGGGGAAAGTTTTTTAGATAAAATGATCAATCTTGTAGAAGGTGCTGCGCGTCAAAAAACTCCAAATGAAATTGCTCTTAATACTCTTTTAATTGTTCTTAGTTTGAGTTTTTTGGTGGTGGTTGTAAGTTTATATCCTTTTATGCAATTTTTAGGCGTGAGTTTGCCTATTTCGTGGTTAGTAGCATTGCTTGTATGTCTTATTCCTACAACTATAGGGGGGGCTTTTATCAGCTATAGGAATAGCAGGTATGGACAGGGTAACGCGTTTTAATGTGATCGCACTTTCAGGCAAGGCTGTTGAAAGTTGTGGTGATGTTGATACTATGATTTTGGATAAAACAGGAACGATTACTTTTGGAAACCGTTTGGCAAATGAATTTCATGAAGTTCAAGGTATAAGTAAAGAAGAAATGATTAAAGCTTGTGTTTTATCCTCTTTAAAAGATGAAACTCCAGAAGGTAAAAGCATAGTTGCATTGGCTCAAAAAATGGGTTATGAATTAGAAGGTAATGATATTAAAGAATTTATCGAATTTAGCGCTCAAAATAGAATGAGTGGTGTGGATTTGCAAGATAATACAAAAATTCGCAAAGGTGCTTTTGATGCTATAAGGGCTTATATAAGCGAAATGAATGGAAAAATTCCTAGCGATTTAGAAACTAAGGTAATGGAAATTTCAAATCTTGGTGGCACTCCTTTGGTAGTGTGTAAAAATGAAAAAATTTTAGGAGTAATTTATCTAAAGGATACAGTAAAACCAGGGCTTAAAGAGCGCTTTGACGAGCTTAGAAAAATGGGTATAAAAACTTTAATGTGTACTGGAGATAATCCTTTAACAGCAGCTACTATAGCTAAAGAAGCAGGGCTTGATGGATTTATAGCAGAATGCAAGCCTGAAGATAAAATAGAAGCCATTAAAAAAGAACAAGCCCAAGGTAAGATAGTAGCCATGACAGGAGATGGAACCAATGATGCTCCAGCTCTTGCGCAAGCTGATGTAGGTATAGCTATGAACTCAGGAACTCAAGCGGCCAAAGAAGCAGCTAATATAATAGATCTTGATTCTAATCCTACTAAAATTTTAGAAGTGGTTGAAATAGGAAAAGGTTTGCTTATTACTAGAGGTAGTCTTACAACTTTTAGTATGGCAAATGATATTGCTAAATATTTTGCTATTTTACCTGCTATGTTTAGTGTGGTTTTACCTCAAATGCAAATTTTAAACATTATGCATTTGGCTACTCCGCAAAGCGCTATTTTATCAGCACTTATTTTTAATGCTATTATTATACCTTTGCTCATACCTATTGCTATGCGTGGAGTTAAATTTAAGCCTATGAAAAGTGAGCATTTGCTTTTAAGAAATTTGAGTATTTATGGTTTAGGTGGTATGATAGCACCTTTTATAGGGATAAAAATAATTGATATTCCTACAGCTTGGATACTTAGAATTTTAGGAGTGTGATATGCTTAGAACTTTGCTTAGTTTTTTTGTGGTAATGCTAATATTGTGTACTCTTATTTATCCTTTTGCTTTAAATACAGTTGCAAAATTTATTTTTCCTTATCAATCAAGTGGAAGTTTAGCAGATAAAGAAGGTCGTCCGACTTTGGATATAAGCAAAGCGGTAGGTTCAAAGCTTTTGGGTCAAGATTTTAATAAGCCTTATTTTCTACATTCAAGAGCATCTGCATCAAATTACAATACAAGTGATACAAATGAAAGTAGTGTAAGTTCGGGTGGATTTAATTATGCTATGTCAAATCCTGCTTTAAAAGAGCGTGTGCAAAAAGATTTGCAAAAATTTTTAGATGAAAATCCGCAAATTACAAAAGAACAAATTCCTTTGGATTTGTTAAGTGCTTCAGGATCAGGACTTGATCCTCATATCAGTCTTCAAGCAGCCCTAGTGCAAATTCCTAGGATAAGTCAATCTTCAAAAATCACCAAAGAAGAATTAGAAAAAATCATTCAAGAAAATACCGAGTCTAAATTTTTAGGGATTTTTGGGGAAGAAAAGGTTAATGTTTTAGCTGTTAATATAGCTATTGCTAAAGCCATGAAAAAAGAATAAACATGCAAAGACAAAGCCCTGAACAAATTCTTAAAAAACTTGAGGTTAAAGCCAAGGAAGAAGAAAAAAACAAACTTGCAAAATTAAAAATCTTCTTAGGTTATGCTGCAGGTTCTGGAAAAACTTATGCTATGTTAAGTGAAGCTAGAACTTTAAGGGATAATGGAGTTGATGTTGTTTTAGGCTATATAGAGCCTCACGATAGACCTGAAACAATGGCTTTAACACAAGGTTTTGAAAGTATAGCTAATCTTGAAATTCCTTATAAAAATATAGTATTAAAAGAATTTGATTTAGACGCTACCCTTAAGAGAAAACCTGCTTTGGTTTTAGTAGATGAGCTTGCACACACTAATGCTAAAGGCTTGCGTAATGAAAAGCGTTTTCAAGATATAGAAGAACTTCTAAAAGCAGGGATTGATGTTTATACTACTTTAAATATACAACATTTAGAAAGTTTAAATGATTTAGTCGCTAATATCAGTAAGATAGAAGTTAAAGAGCGTATTCCTGATCGTATTTTTGATGAGGCTGATCAGGTTGAACTTGTTGATATTGAACCTAATAAGCTTTTAAAAAGAATGCAAGATGGCAAAATTTATAAGGAAAAACAAGCTAAACTAGCACTTGAAAATTTCTTTCGTCAAGAAAGACTTATAGCTTTGCGTGAGATTGCCTTAAGAAGACTTGCTTCAAGAGTGAATTTAAGAGCAAGTGAACAAAGGCTTATTAATGATGATTTAGCTTATCATACTGGAGAGCATATTTTAGTTTGCATTAATGCTTCAAATGCAAAGGTTATTCGTGCAGCTGCAAGACTTGCTTTAGCTTTTCATGCTAAATTGAGTGCGCTTTATATAAAAAATCCCAATATTAAAGAAAAAAAAGCCTTAGAAGAAAATATAGAACTAGCTAAAAGTTTTGATGCTGAAATCATTAGCGTATATGATGATGATATAGCAAGACAAATTGCAGAGTATTCAAGCCTTAGCAATGTTTCTAAAATTGTTTTAGGTAAAAATAAAGATAAAAAAAAGTTTAAAGAAGAGATTTTTGAAGCTGTTGCTAAAAAAGCACCCAATATTGATTTATATCTTGTTAATGAAAATCAAATTTCTACTCCTAAAATACGAAGTAAAAAAGGTTTTGATTTTTTAGGTTTTTTAAAAATCACAGGAGTTTTGCTTTTAGCAACTTTTATAGCTTTTGTATTTCATAAATTTAATACTCAGCCAAGTAATATAGTTATGATTTTTATTTTAGCAGTTTTTGCTTCTTCTTTTATTTCTGATAATAAAATTTTCGCCTTTTATTCTTCTTTGGTAAGTGTTTTGATTTATAATTTTTTCTTTTTAGAACCTATTTTTAGTCTTAAAGTTCATGATAGTGGAAATATTATTACTTTTACAACTATGTTTATAGTTGGATTTTTAACAGCTGTTTTTACTAGAAGATTAAAATTGCAATCTAAAGAACTCACTAAAAGAGCTTATAGAACAGCTATTTTGCTTGAAAATAGTGAAAAGTTAGCAAGAGTGAAAAGCAAACAAGAGCTTTGGGAACAACTTGGAAATCAAGCTTTAAAATTATTAAATTTACCTATTATTATTTATCCTATAAATAAAAACAATATTTTATCGAAACCTTTGTTGTTTTTTAACGATGATAAGCAAATGTTAAAAAATTGTTTTAGTGCTGATGAGATTGCTATTGCTCAATGGGTTGCAACAAATAAAGAAAGAGCAGGTGTTTGTACAAATACCCTGCCTAATGCTAATGCTATGTATTTACCTATAGAAGATGGAGAAAAAACTAAAGGGGTCATAGGTATAGTTTTAAAAGAAAAACGTCCCTTACAAGACTTTCAGTATGAAATTTTAAGTGCTTTACTTAATGAGGCGGGAGTTAGAACAAGGGATATATTTTTATTATAAATCCCTTAATTTATTAATCTCATCTCTAATTGCGGCAGCTTTTTCAAACTCAAGTGCTTTTGCTGCTTCAAGCATTTGCTTTCTTAATTCTTTGACAAGTTTTGCTCTTTCGCTAGCAGGCATTTTTTCTAGTTTTTTACCTTTGCGATAAATTTCGCCTAAATCCTCTTCATTTTTCAAGCTTTCTTCAATGTGGCGTTTGACTGAAGTTGGCGTGATATTGTATTTTTTATTATAAGCCATTTGAAGTTTGCGGCGTTCATTGGTAGTATCCATAGCTTCTTGCATGGATTTTGTGATTTTTTTGCAAAAAAGCAAAACCTTACCATTGACATTTCTAGCTGCTCTTCCCATGGTTTGGATTAAACTTGTCGTACTTCTTAAAAAGCCTTCCTTATCTGCATCCATAATGGCAATGAGTGAAACTTCAGGTAGATCTAGTCCTTCTCTAAGCAAGTTAATGCCAATTAGCATATCAAAAGCACCGCTTCTTAAACCTCTTATGATTTCATTGCGTTCTATAGCATCGATGTCTGAGTGCATGTATTTGACTTTTATACCAAGCTCTAAATAATACCTTGTAAGTTCTTCAGCGAGTTTTTTAGTTAGCACGGTTACTAAAACCCGTTCGTTTCTTTGTATGACTTTTTTAGCTTCATCAAATAAAATTTCAACTTGGTTGTCACTATCTTTTAATTCTATCAAAGGATCAAGCAGTCCTGTAGGACGCATGATTTGATGAAAGATATTTTCTTTACTCAGTTCAAGTTCTAAAGGTGCAGGTGTAGCTGAAACAAAAAGAAATTGACAATTTTTATGGATAAATTCATCAAACATTAAAGGACGGTTATCCAAGGCTGAAGGCAAACGAAAACCATAATCCACCAAGGTTTGTTTTCTGCTTCTATCTCCTGCAAACATACCACGAAATTGAGGTAAAGATACATGGCTTTCATCGACTATAACAAGAAATTTTCTATCTTTAATCGCAAAATAATCAAAAAGCGTATAAGGAGTATCACCTTCTTTAAGCCCTGTTAAATGCCTTGCATAATTTTCAACTCCTTTACACATTCCTGTGCTTGTAAGCATTTCAAGATCAAATTCAACCCTTTGTTTAAGGCGTTGATATTCTACGAGTTTATTTTCATGTTCAAAATAAGCAAGGCGTTCGTTAAGTTCTGCTTTGATATCTTTTATCGCTTGTTTTAGTCTTGTTTCGCCCACGCTAAACTGGCTTGTAGGATAGAGTATAAAGCGTTTTAAATCTTTGCCTTTTTTATTTTCTAAAACATTGTAATGATACATAGCATCAAGCTCATCGCCAAAAAATTCAAGTCTTACTACTTCATCTTCATAATAAGCTGGATAAATGTCTATAATATCTCCTTGAACTCTAAAATCTGCACGATCAAAAAAATTATCATTTCTTTTATAACCCATATCTACAAGTTTTTTTAAAAGTTCTTTTTGTGAAATTTGCATACCTAGTTCAAAGATTAAAACCATGCCTATGTATTCATTTGGATTACCAAGTCCATAATTTGCTGAAACACTAGCTATGCAAACTACATCTTCATAACTTAAAAGAGAAGCAGTGGCACTCAGTCTTAAACGCTCTAAGTCTTCATTGGTCGAGCTGTCTTTTTCTATGAAAACATCAGTGCGTGGGATATAGGCTTCAGGTTGATAATAATCATAATAAGATATAAAATATTCTACATGATTTTTAGAAAAAAAGCCTTTAAATTCGCTATAAAGTTGTGCACAAAGGCTTTTGTTGTGACTCATGATAAGAGTGGGTATATTAAGTTCTTTAATGACATTTGCCATGGTAAAGGTTTTTCCACTTCCTGTAACGCCTAGTAAGGTTTGATATTTGTTGCCTTTTTTTATACTTTTTACTATGCCTTTTATGGCTTCTTGTTGATCGGGACTGGGTTTAAATTCGCTGGTAAGTTCTAACATTTTTCTACTTTATTTTTATTTTTGAAAAAATTTTAAAAGAAAATGCTTTAATTAAAAATTAATTGACAATAAAAACCTAAATTTAAATTTTTTTCTGCTACAATATCAAATAATATTTTCCATAAATTACAAATTTCTTAAGAAGGCAAAAATATGTTTGATGAAAAAATAATCAATACTATGACAGATAAAGTAAATGAATTAATTGAAAAGTATAACGAAGTTTGCGAAGCCAATGAGGCTTTAAGAAATGAGCTTGTAAGCGTTAAAGCACAAAATGAAGCAAAAAGTAATCAAATCATGCGTTTAGAAGAAGAACTTAAATCTCGCAATATAGAAAGCGAAGATATTTATAAGAAAATAGAGGCTGTTCTTGGCAGATAATCTAAAACAAGTCATTGTTAATGTCAATGCAAAAGATTTCATTGTTAAGTGCAGTGAAGAATTTGCAAATTTTTTAGAAGATGATATCGCTTTGATTTCTGGCGGTACTAAAAAAATAGAACTTAAACGCTTTGTAGATGCGTTTGTTAAAAAAAGTTATGAAAATTATATTTTAGAAAGAGAACTTAAGAAACTAATAAAAGCAATCAATGAAGAACTCCCGACAAAATGAATAAAGCTTTTACTCTGCTTGAGCTTGTTTTTGTGATTTTGATTTTGGGAATTTTATCAAGCTTATCTTTATCTTTTATCAATACTACAAAAGATGAGGTTAAAATTTTAAAATTAAAAATGGACTATGAAATGCTAAGCTCAGCTCTTGCTTTAATGCGTAGTCAAATGAGACTTAAAAATTTAAATTTTCCAGAAATTTTAGATAATGCGCAAAACAATCAAGCCAAAGAAAAACTCTTTTATTGTTTAAATGATTGTGATTATTCTTTGCTTGATACACCTATTTATTCTGATTTTAAATCTTGGATAAAAATAGGTAAAAATCACTATAGATTTGCATTAAATGCCAAAGAGATGATTGAATTTATTTATGATTCTAAAGAAGGTTTGTTAAAGTGTATAGGAAGTTCTAGATGCAAAGATCTGATATAAGATATTATGAACTTGCAATTTGTGGTTTGTATTTGGATAATTTAACTTTTCATAGTTTTGATGAAATCAAACCTTTAACACAAGTATTAGTGGATTTAAAAACTAAAAAAAACCTTAAAGCTATCGTGCTTAAAGAATGTCAAAAACCTGATTTTAAAACCGTAGAAATTAAAGAAATGACAGAGTATTTTGTAACTCCTTTGCAGTTTGAATTGGCAAATTTTATTGTTTATTATTATGCTTCAAAACTTGGTTTTGTTTTGGGATTTTTTGAAACTAGTCCTAAGTATGAATGTCAAAAAATGTTTTTTAAAGATACCCCTAAACTAAGCAATCAACAACAAAATGCCTTAAGTTTTCTTCAAAAAGAAAACAACTCCTTGCTTTTTGCTGATACAGGTAGTGGCAAGACTGAAATTTATATTTCTTTGATAAAAGAGTGTTTAGAACAGGGTAAGCAAGCTTTACTTTTGATGCCAGAAATCGCACTTACTCCACAAATGAAAAAGCGTTTAGAAGTGTATTTTAAGGATAATTTTTTCCTGTGGCATTCTAAAATTTCAAAGAAAAAAAAGCAAGAATATTTAGAGCGTTTTTGCAAGGGAGAAGTACTTTTAGTAGCAGGTGCAAGATCGGCTTTGTTTTTGCCTTTTAGAAATTTAGGACTTATTGTAGTAGATGAAGAACACGATAATTCTTATAAGGCTTCCAATCAGCCTTTTATCAATGCAAGAGATTTAGCACTTTTTTTGGGTCAAAAAAATAATATTAAAGTGGTTTTAGGTTCTGCAACCCCATCTTTAACGAGTTTTTGCAAACAAAAAAGTTTTAGATTAAAAGGAACTTTTTTTGAGAGTAAAAAACATTTTTTATATGATGAAAATGAGCTTAGTATAACACCTATGCTTTTAAGCGAATTAGAAAAAAGTTTAAAACATCAAAAACAAGCTATAGTGTTTTTACCTACAAGGGCTAATTTTAGGCAAATCATTTGCAAGGATTGTGGGGAAACGATAAAATGTCCTTTTTGTTCTATTGCTATGAGTATGCATAAAAAGAAAAATGTTTTAAAATGCCATTATTGTAATTATACTTCTTTGATAGAGCAAAATTGTCCAAGTTGCAAAGGAGAAATGTTAGAAGCTAGAAAAATGGGGACTGCTGAACTTTTAGAGCTTTTGCAAAATGCTTTGCCTTTAGCAAAAATAGCAAAATTTGATAGCGATGAAATCACAAGCGTTAAAAAGCTTAATACTATTTTAAAAGACTTTAATGAAAATAAGATCGATATACTTATTGGCACCTCTATGCTTGCTAAAGGGCATGATTATCATAGCGTGGATTTGAGTGTGATTTTAGGGCTTGATGAGTATTTGTTGCGTCCTAGTTTTAGAGCGAGTGAAGAAACTTTAGCTTTAGCTATGCAAGTTGCTGGTAGGGCAGGGCGTAAAGGTGAAGCAAGAGTGCTTTTACAAACAAAAAATAGAGCTTTTTTTGAAAAGTATATAGAGGATTATGATGCTTTTTTAAAAGATGAGTTAGAAAATAGAAAAGATCTTTACCCTCCATTTAAACGCCTTTTAAGAATTCTTATAGAAGATAAAGATCAACAATCCTCACAAAAGCTCTGCGAAAAACTTGCCTATCAATTTAAAAATATCAAACAAGTAGAATTAGTAGGCTATGGAATTTGTGGAGTTGAAATGCTGCATGGAAAATATCGTTTTTATTTATTGCTTAGAAGTGAAAATCACAAAGCTTTAGTGGCAATTGAAAATTATATTTTGCAATTTAAAAATGTAAGCGCGGATATTGACCCTATTGATTTTATATGAAATTAATTTTTAAATCACTTATAAAATCAATTTCACACCAATTGCCATCAATTTCCACTGCTTTTGCGTTGTTGTATTTTTCAATTAAAACCTGCAAAAAACTTGTCATATACATATTTTCAAAATTTTTATTATCATATAAAATATCTCGGTCAAGCATTTCATAAAAAGCAATAACTTCAGAAAGAAATTGATAAGAAAATTTAAAAAGTCCTATATATTGAGCTTCTATCTCATCATAGGCATTAGCTTTTTTTCCAAGTTCTATAATATAACCATTTGTCATCTTTAATGTTTCAGCATCTTCTAAAGGATTTGCAAAGCGTTTGTTCCAAAGCTTACGCCAAGACTTATCAACTACTATAGCAAGTTCTTCTTTGGCATTTATAAGCTTTTGCACGCAATCTTGAAAATAAACAATATCCGCATAAGAAATAATCAAATCTTGTTTTTCTTCGATGCATTTTAATATAAAATCTTTAGCGCAAAAAAAAGTATGAACCATATTGGTTTTATCATATTTTGAATTAATAAAAAAATGCTCAATATCATATTTATTAAGATAATTTTTTAGCACATCGTTTAAATATCCACCCACAACAGCTATTTCATTTATACCTGCTGATTTTAAAGCTTCGATTTCATAATCTATTATTTTTTTATTCTTATACTCAACCATACACTTTGGTTGATCTTTTGTTAAAGGCATTAGCCTTGATCCAAAACCTGCTGCTAAGATAATTGCATTCATATTATTCCTTGATTAAACTAAACCACTCTTTTAAAATTTGAATATCATTAAGCCCATTTTCTCTTTCAATATGCCACATTATACCAAAAATATTTTCATACTTATGTTTAAAAGCTTCTATGGTATTATCTTTTGCTAAGCAAAGTTCTATAAGATCTTCACCTAATTTTTCAATAGCAAAATTATGAAAAGAATTACTTATAAATTTTTCTTTTGAGAAAAATACTTCATGTTTACCTATATGATTTTCACAAGGACTTATATGGCTGTTAAAATAATGAGCTATCATCTGAGCTCCTCTGCAAATTCCTAAAAGTGGTATTTTTTCTTTTAAACAAATTTCTATAACTTGCTTTTCGTATAAATCTCTCTTTTTAGATAAAACATTAGGACTATAAAAACTTAAATCATTGCCACCGCTTAATATCACAGCTTTTATTAGATGTTTATAATGAGAAAAATCTATTTCATAGCTAAGAGGAAGAGGAGTAAAATTTTTAAATAAATCTTTATTAAATAATTTTCCCCAATCCAAAGCCAAACATTCTCTTTCTTCATGATAACTTTCGTTGCAAATAAGTCTTTGAGTAATACCTATAAACAAAATATTTGCTCACTTTCACATTCTATATTTATTTTTTTAGCTTTTAAATATTTTTCAAAATTTTCTTCTCCAACTCCTATAACAGCAGGCATTCCAAGTTCTGAGGCACGAATGGCCATATGTGAATTAGCACCCCCATAACATGTAATAAGTCCTGCTATATTTTTTGTAAATAAATAATCATATCCAGGATCTGCTGCATAAATTAAAACAATCTTTCCTTCTAAATCTTTATCATTTTCCTTCGCCGTAAATGCAGTAATGCTCTTTTGTGTAATAAAATTTGGAATAATACTATGATTATAAAAAGAAAAAATTTCATCGGCATTGCAAAGCAAAGAAGGAAGTTTTATAGCTTGTGTAAGTTCATATTGTTTTTTATTGCGATTAATTTCTTCCATAAACTGCTCTTTTGGATTTATAGAATAAAGACTAGAATAAAGATTTAAAATGCTTTTTATATCAAGATGAGCCAAATCTTCTTTTTCAATACCATAATATTTGCCTAATTCTTCTATATAAACTATAGCCTTAGAAAGCAATCTAGTGAATTCAAATTTAACAAGCTCTCTACCCTCGATAGCCTGCTTTAAAAAATCAAAAAATTCACAAGCATTAATCTCTAGTCCATGTTCTCTAAGTAAAGCATTTAAAGCTTTTGTCTTTTCTTCTGAAAAAACAAAAGCTTTATCTTGTAAATAAACTTTACTATCTTTTTGATCCACATCAAAATAAAGTTCAAAATCTTCATCATATCTTGGAGATAAAATATTATAAGTTCCTGCTCTTAAATGTCCAAAATCTTTCAAAAATTGATCCTTGTTGTGAAAATTAAGATGGTTTGTTTGTTTGCTTAAATTTTTACTCACTGTATTGAGTGAATTTAAAAAATCATCTTTTTCCTCTTTAGTTATAAAATCAATCTCAACTAAAGAATTTAAAAGTTGCATTGCTACAAATGCAGCCCTAGCCACCCCCGCAAAAGGCAAGGTTCCATAACGCTTGCATTCTTCAATAAGCCAATAAATTTTATCAATTAAAGAAAAATTAGAATTAATAATGCCATCATATCTTTCTTTTAGCTTATAAGCTTTTTGTATGTCTTTTAAATAAAACCCTGATCTAGGATTAATAATCTTATTTGTAAGTTCTAATAATGAAAATTCTAATCTTTTGATTTCATTTTCATTAAAACCATAATTTAAAAGTTCTTCTAATTTTTTAGAACTATTAAAGTCATAACAAGAATAAACAATATTAAATTCAATCTTATCGTGCAATTCATGATTTTTATTAAGCTTATCTAAGTAAAAATTGACAAGTTTTTGTGCAATATTTTCATCTAATTTTTTTGGTATAAAAGAATTAAAAGATAATCTTACATCCACATAAGGAATGCCTAAAAAAGAATGGATTAAAGGATGGGATCTTAGATCTCTATAACCATAATTATCTCTTTGATACGCCCAGATATTATCCGTAATGATTTCTTTATATAAACTAAAAGCTAAACGCCTAGGTTTTAACCCTATGATTTCAGCTGGATTCCAATCAGGCATTACCCCAAAAATAGCTTTATCTCCCAAAACTCTAGATCTTGATTCTTTTAAAGACTCAAAACGTTTATAAAATCTATATAAAGCTTCTTTTGGTAAAGAATGAAATAAATTATTTTTTTCATGCATAACCAAAGGACGCACTTGTAAGCAAAAAAGTTCTTCCTTATCATCTTGAATAGCAAATGCAAATTCAACATCTAAAAAATAACAGTCATATAAAACTTCTAATTCTTTTATAAGTTCTATAATTTTTTGAAGTCTAATATCTTTAAATTCTAAATAATCTCTGTAATGACAGTAAGTTTTTGCACTCTTACTACTTCCATCTGTAATAGAACTATTTGAACCATTTTCATCATATTGAAGACAAAAATAAGGGGAAAAATTATCCTTATCAACACTAAAACCAACTCCACAAAGAGTAATGTTTTCAAGCATAGGTTGAACTAAAATTTCATCGCTTTTTGATGGCATAGAATTGGCAACTTCATATAAAGCTTTTAATAACTCATCTTTAGAATCAGCTTTAATATTTGCCAAAGAAAGAAAAGCACCTGCATTGGAGTTTTTCATACTATCTTCACTTAAAGAAGAACTTCTTATAATGAGTCTATTAGCCTTTAAGGTTTGAATGTCCTGTAAAACTTTATCTTCATTTGATATTAACTCTTCAAGCGAAGTTAAAACCAAAGGTAGAACTTTTGCTTTTTTTAATTTTGTTTGTAAATTTTTTAAATTTTGTGCTTTGGTTTTAAAATTTAACTCCGCCATGTTTTTCCTTAGTTTTATATTTTTTTAGCACTCCAACAACGAGTGGTATATTTTATGCTAAATTCCTTAGGAAGTCTTTGTGAAATTTTATCACTAATTTTATTAAAAAGTTCATTTCCTTCATCAGTCTCCAAATCCCAATAAGGATTTTTAACACTTTTCCATGCATTAATATAATTTTCAATGCTTTGATGAAAATAAAAATCCTCTTCAACATAAACAATATTATCAAAAAGATCCTTTCGACTCTCTATAATTGGTCTTTGATCTTCTCTTCTTGTTCCCCTTGTATAATTTGGTACAAATTCTACAATAGTATCTTCAGCTATTTTTTGCACAGGATCGTTTAAATCCCTGTGATTCCACATACAAGAAAAATATCCCTCTGATTTTAATAAGCGATGCGCTTCCTCTAAGGCTTCATTTCTATCCATTACATTAAAACTACTACCAAAAGTCACCCAATCAAATTCACTATTTTGGAGTGTTGAGTTTAAGCCTGTTGCTCTAACCCAGTCAATCTTTTGATCCTTGGTTCTTTCTATCCCGATCTCACGCATCGCATCATTTGGTTCTACAGATACTACCCTACATCCTCTTTCTAAAAGCATAATGCTTAAATTTCCAGTTCCTGCGCCGATATCAGCGACTTTAATATCTTTTTTTCCAACTAAACTAATAAGCATATCTATAGTTTTTGGAGCATAATTTGGTCTATAGCTATAAAATTTAGCATGCTTGGTATAATCCCACACTTGTTCTACTAGTTTTTGCATTTTATTTCCTTTTTTTCATCTTTAACAAGCTTGATGAAAAAAAGGAGGTATTTTATGCTTTTCTAGCTGTCCATGCTCTTATTTTATAAGGAATCTCTATACTTTGCATATGAGAAATTTTAGCTTCTATCATCTCTAAAATTTCCTTCCATCTTTTTTCACCTGCTTGTGCTTGTATATCATTTACAGAATGCCAAGCTCCAAGATAACGCTCTTTATCCCAAAACTCTTTATAGTCACACTCCATAAAAAAGCAGTCTGTGAAATCTCCTGTTGAAACAAGAATTTCTTCCCATTTTTTAACATTTTGAGTGCCACTGCTTACACGAGCAAGCTCTGGAACAATATGTTTAATCTCCTTTTCGATTTCATCAAAAACCGAACCCTCTACAATGTGGCGAGGATTCCAAATCGCGGTGAAATACCCCCCCCCTGTCAATATACGATTAAATTCTGGGAGAGATTTTTTAGGATCTGTCCAATGAAAAGAACTAGCCATGATGACCCAATCAGCTTGATTATTGCTCATGCAGGTTTCTTCACCACTTCCTTTGTGCCAAGAAATATTTGATAAATTTTGTGTAAATTTTTGCCCTTCTTCACGCATATTATCGTTTGGTTCCACAGCACTAATTTGGCATCCAAATATTTCTCCTAACATCTTAGTAAGTTTTCCAGTGCCAGCTCCTACTTCAACAATATTTAAATCTTTTAAATTTTTATTTTTATCATTGATACAAGCTACAAGTTTTTCAAGTAAAAATGGACTATAAGCAGGTCTATTATGATAATGCTTTGCAACCTCTGTAAAATCTCCTTGTTTCATATTGATTCCTTTCTCTAATTTTAAACACAATTATATCTTTTTTTTATTAATTTACAAATCTTTTGTCGGCGGAAAAATAAAATTTCCATTTGGAAAAATAAAACTTCCATAAAAGTGGAAATTTTATTTTTCTACAAACCTTAAACTTAAAATATAACTTTATTAAAATAAAACTAACAAAAAATTCGTTTATGATGTTCATTTTCTTTAACAATAGTTTTCATATCCAAATAATGCTTTACTATATATTTTGGAATGTTAAAGTCGTAATCAGAGTGTGGCTTTAAATCAAAACGATTAAAAGTTTGTAATTTTTATAATATTCCCTACTGTTAAAAAAACTATGTTCTACTATATTAAAAATTGATGTATCTTCATAAAAATTTGGTGGATAATATATATCTATACTTTCATCATCTTTTAAAAAAGTAAGTATTATTAAAGCTTCATTCAACTCATCACCCCTATGCATTGTTTGCATAGGAAAATAGCTTCCTTCTGGTATTTCATTAAAAAGAAGTCGATATAGTAGCGATAAGCTTTTAAACTTAATTTGCTTTTTATTTGAACGGGGTCCGAAAATTCGTGCAAATATCTCTTCCTAGATCGTATATCTTTTTTAAAATATTCAGGAAGTTCACTTTGTCATTTTAAATATTTGAATATTTGCTCATAAACCTCTTTTAACAATCCAATATCATCACAATCTTTAACTGTATATGCCAATTTTTTTCATACTTGTTAAGCTTTAAAAAATCATTCCAAGTTACTGGAAAACATTTGTATAAAAATTCTTTTCTAACAATCTCTTCATAATTAATTTGGCTAGTTTGAATTAATCCAGCTGTACAAGTTAATTCAACCTCAACATCTTTATTCTCTGGAGTTTTTATGGTAAAAATTTCGCGTGAGGTTATTTGAAATTTATTAAGTTCCAAGTCCTTATTTTGCTCTTTTTCTTTTTTAAAATTTTCATCAATTTTCTGCATTTTTTACCTATGCTCTTCGTTGATTTTTTGCATTTCCTGCTTATATTCATTCCAAATTTCTTTTAGCGGTTTATTTGATGTTCCTTTTATTTTTCTATATAAATAATTACATAAAAGAAAATAAAGATACTTATTAATATTAGCAACACAATATTCACTTTAATTCCTTTAAATTATATAATAAAACGCAAAACTTTGCCTTGTATAATCAGCTCAACTTGCGAGTCTTTTAAGTCCAAACTATAGCTTTTATAATCCTTATTTACACTAATAATATCTAAAACTTTACTTATTGGATCTAATTGCAAAAGTTTAACCATTAATTGGTTATCAAAATTTAAAATATACAATCCATCTCCTTGATACTTATGCGTTTCTTCAAAAACAACCCAGCTATCAGGTAAAAGCATTGGAACCATAGAATAACCATCAACTTTAATAGCTTTCATATTTTTAGGCGTTGTTTTAAAAAAGGCTTTACTAAGCTCAAGCATTTCACCTGTTTCATATCCTTCGAGCCCAATTAACTCATTGTCACCACTGGTAGAAGCCGAAACATTAAGTTTTGGTATTGAATAAAAATTAGCATCTCGCTGCAAGTTGTTAAAAAATATCAAGGGTAAATTTATGCTTTCTTATAATGATTGTGAACTTATAAGAGAGCTTTATAAAGATTTTAATATTAAGGAATTAAAAGTAAGGTATTCTTTAAATAATAATGTTTTAAAAAGAAAAGAAAGTAAAGAGCTTTTGATTATGAATTTTTAGCAAGCTAAGAGAGTAAAAATACTCTCTTTAATATTTAATTTTGTAAAAATATGGCAAAGTATCTTTAAAATTAAAAATAATTTAAGGATTTATTATAGAAAACAATTACACCAATTCTGATATTATTACTATTGCAAGTTCTTATCTAACTTATGGAAGTTTAATTGTTGCTATTGCTACTTTCTTAACAGCTGTTATTGCCATAGGGCTTACTATATATTATAACCGTGATAAACAAAGATTAATAAAAGAAACAACTGATGTATTTTTAAATAAAATTATAGAAGATGAGAAATTACGCAATGATTTTATAAATAAAATTCTAAAAAATAGTGAATTTATGGAAGAATTTGAAAGAATGGTCGATTTACATATAAATGATAAAATATCTATATTGACAGATATTGATCAAGAAAAATCACAAATAGGAGGTTTGGAATGACTTATAAAGAAATAAAAGATAAAACCCCTTATGAAATTTTAGATTTATTGGAAATGAAAGAACCACCATTTAATCCGTTTGAAATTGCTCAAAAATTAGGTATAAATGTAGTTAAAGATCTTGACCTTGATAAAATTGACACTGAAGGTCAAATTAGCGTAGATGAAAAAGGTGAACCTATTATTTGGATAAATCCGCTTAAAAATGAAAATAGACAGCGTTTTACATTGGCACATGAATTAGGGCATTTAGCTAATGATATTTTACCTAGCATAGAAAATCCTATTATTGATAGTTATGAAACCCTTTATAGAAGCAATACATATGGTGGAATAGAAACTAGAGCCAATCAATTTGCGGCAAGACTACTTATGCCTCTTCGACAAATAGAAGATTTTATAGCAGAATGCAGAAAAACAACACCTGACTTAAAGGCAGCAGAAGCAATATTACTTATTGCTTCAAAATTCGAAGTTTCAAAGCAAGCTGTTTTTCACAGACTTAAAAATGTAGGTCTGATAAAACAAGATTATACATATCCTTTTTAGAGCAAAGAGGCTAAAAATTCTAAAGCTTCTTTGCTAAAATTTTTATTGCTTTCTTCTAGGTACTCTTTATCTAAAATAGCACCGTATTTTAATAAAAGTAAAATCGCTCCAAAATTATTATGAGTTACTGCATAAAACATAAGCTCTTTACCCATGCATTCTTTAGTAACACTCATACCATTTTTAAGATATTCTAAAACAAGTTCATTGTTATGATTGCAAATTGCGTTTATAAATCTTTTGTTAACACCTTGTCTTATGTCTGCTGATACTCTATCCATCTTTATATCCTTTTGTATTGATGAGACAAGATTAGCTTGGCTTAGCTTATTGTGTGCTGTCATAGTCTTGAAAGTTCTCCAATTACCACACCAATTAGCAAAAAATCTCCATTTTTATAAAAAATGTCTTTATACAAAGGATTTAAAGAATGAAGCATTACTCCATCATTTTGCTTTAAAACTTGTTTTATAAAGAGTCCATCTCTAGTATTAATCACACAAATGCTTTTATTCTTAAAAGTTTTATTTCTATCTATTACACAAATACTTCCATCTTTTATAAGGGGCTCCATACTTTCTCCATATCAAGTGATAAACTCACACTCTTTACTTCCAAAAAAGTTTAAAACCTTTTCGTCGATGATTAAATCAGAGCTATCAATCAAATCATTTATACCACCTCCGCCTAAACTTGCATTTGTTTTATAAAGCTTTAAAATTTTATACTTGTTTTCACATTCTAATTGATCTTTTGGGGAACTTCCATAGAAGAAATAATTAATGCTTATATTTCTTTGATTTAAAAAGTTTAGGATTTGTGGATATGGAATGGAGTTTCTAAATTTCATGGAATTAAAAGTATCAGGATGAATTCCTAGTTCTTTGGCTATATCTTTTGTTTTTAAATTACACTTACCTTCACTGGCTAATATATCTTTTAACTTTTCAATCACTTCTTGCATTTGCATGTTAAATCCTTTGATTTTAATTTCAAAGAAATTTAACAAAAAATTACAAAAGGCAATTAAAAACTTTTGTTTTAAAAGGTTAATTTTTTAAGTTAAAATTATAAATTTATAAATAAAAATATACTTAATTTTGTATTAGAAATTAAAGTCAAAGAATAAAGCTTTAACTTTGCAAGGTAATTTTAAAATTGACTAAATTAAAAAAAATTAATATATAATTCTAATGAAATTTAATTATATATTAAAGGGATTTTAATGAAAATATTAAAAAATAAATATTTTATTCTGTGGATGATCGGGTTTTTTGCAATCGTATGTTTATGTTTATATTTTAATTTAGAAGTTAAAATTATTGCATCTGCCATTTCTGCCTATGCGGTGTCAATCTCATTGGTGCTAAATGCTTATTCTATTTTTGAAAAAACAAGAGCGGATAAATTTAATTTAACAATGCAGTTATTATCTAAATGGGATGAAAAACATTTTATAGAGGCAAGAGATTATACAAGAGAGCAACAAAATATAAAAGAAAAAAAAAGAAATGAAGAAATATTAAAAGAAATTAAAGAAAAACCAGAATTAAAAAGATCAATTATAATGATGATGAATTATTTTGAAACACTTCAAACTTTTATTGAAAATAATAGGATAGATGAAGGTATTATAATGGAGCATTTTGCACATATGTTAAAAGATATCTTGGAAAGGTATGATTGTTACTTAAATAGCGATGATTTCAAAAAAAATAATCCCTTGGGGCTTAAAAAACTTATAAAATTAAAAAATAGATGCAATACCTATATATCATAATTTAATTTAAAAAATAATGTAGCTATATTTACAAACCTAAAACTAAATATAGCTATATATTTCTATAAAAGTTAATCACTCTTTATATTTATCTTTTAAAAAACATTATAATTGGCAAAAGTTATCATCAAAGTTAAAAAATAAAATCAAAAATAAAAATAATTTTTAAATAAATTGAAGTAATCTTAGTCTATTATAAGATTATAAAAACCAACTAAATGTTTAAGTTTTCTATGTAACTATCCTCCAAACCTTAAAGCTATAGATAGTTACATACTATTTTTATATAAAAAGTGGTTAAAGTATGATTATATAGTGTTTTATAGAGATAGTTACAAGGTTAAAAAATATAAGAATATTTTAAGCAAAAATGTAACTATCCTAGAGAGTAAAAAACACTTTTGGGATATAAAATTTAAAATCAAAGCTCGTATTTATCCGCCTTTTAAACAGCATTTAATCAGTTTTTTTGGGATAAAACAGACATTTTGGGATTTTTGGGATATTTGGGATTTTTTACACTTTAAACTAGGAAAGATAAAAAGTCATTTTTGTAAGCTTTAAAATCCTATTATTTGGTATTTTTTGCTAAAATTATTTAGGGATAGTTACATACTCTTTTTAAAATACCCCTTACATCTTTTCCCTGAATATTGTCATCTAACTCTTGACGCATTTTTCAAATTCTTTATAGTATGTCCAAGAGTTAATTATATTGGGAAATTTTTGCTTTAAATGATTTAGATCATTTTCAAAAATATTAAAAAAAGTGTAAACAAGTGATTTATTTTTTATAAAATAATCTATTACATCTTTTTCTTTCATCATTTTTGATTCTGTTTCATCTATGGTTATTTTAATTTGATATAAAAAATCATACAAATAATGTTTAATTGTTGAAAATAAAAGATTGTTTTGTTCTAATTGCTTAAAATCATTTTTATCAATATATACACCCATATCATTACATAGGTCGTTTTTTATAATTTCTTGTATTATGTCTATTTTTTCATGATTGATATGTTTTCTGTCTAAAATTATGGGAATGCTAGAAGTTCTATCAATATTGAAATTTTTATTATTTTTAGGAGTATTAAGATAAAAGGTGTTATTAATATCTTTAGAATTTGCATAAAGTGTAATAGGAAAAAGATAGCGAATATAACCTCTAAATTCTTTAATTTTAAATAAATCTAATTTATCTTTATGGGGGGGGGTAAAATTAAAATTTATAGCAAGTAAATTCATGGTATCGAAGGCCTTTGATTGGCGGATTTCTTCCATATCAAGATAGTATACATTGTCTTTGTTAAAATATTTTAATAAATAAGAGATGATAAAAACTCCTTGTTGTAGTTCATTTATATCGATTTTAATTTTATGATTTTGATGAGTAAGATAGTTGATGTAATAACGCCAATCATAAGTTAGATTAAATTCAGGGGGATAGTTTCTTAAAACTTTACTCCAATCTCTTCCCCAGCTATGCTTTAAAAGTCCCATTGGATCTCGAACTCCGCAAATAATTTTAGAGTTAAAATCCAATAAAGATAGATATTTATCAAAATAAGGTAGATTAATTTCTGATATATTAATAGCATATTGAGCAATTGTATTATCATTTAGACACATGTAATTAATACAATATCTCTCTTTGCTATCAGGTGGTAAAACCCAGGAGGCAAAACAAGTTACATCGCAACATTGATTAAGGTATCTTAAAAATGCTGCTGCTCCAACGCCATGTGGAGAAATATAGATAAATTTATAGTGTTTAGGTAGGGGTAAATTTAAATCCCAAGCTAATTCTGCACAATGTCGACTAGCATCTATTTCTATAAAATTAGGATTGATTAAAGGTGGATAAGGATGTTTTGTTGATAAATATCTATTCTTAAATTCGCTAGAATTGAGCCAAGTGCAAATTGTTTCAATATTTTCCAAAACAAAGGTAAAAAATTTTTCATTATTCGAATTTTTTAAAGCTTGTAAAAGAATTTGAGCTAGGGTTGGAGTTAGGTTATTTTTTATATAGAGTAAAAGATTTTGCATGCTTTTTTCTTTATTTTTTTTCTTTTAGAGCTGTTAAGATGTAGGAAATTTTATTGTCAAGTTCTGTCATATAAGTATTATCAATTATTAAATTAGATTTTGGTTCATCAAAATCAATATCCATTCCCACAACATTTGAAATTTCACCTTTTAAGTTTTTGCTATATAAGTTTTTTTTATCACGTTTTTTTAATTCTTCAAAATCGCATTTTATGTAAATTTCAAAGTAATTTTTTAAAGTTTTTTTATTGTATTCGTAAATTTCATTCCACATGGAAATAGCGCTTACGATAACTAGCATATTTTGAGAACTGAGAAAATGTGCAAATTTAGAACGCTTTATTGACATATCGATACGACTTTGTTTATCATATCCATAATGCTCTAAAAGATCTCTCAGTTCATCGCCATCAAGATAAATAATATTATTGTATTTTTCTTTTAATTTTTTGTATAATGCTTCTGCAATATAACTTTTGCCACTTCCTGCTAGTCCTGTAATCCAAATAACTCCACCATTTTTAAAAAAATCCATAGATAACCTCCTTTTTTGTTTAGTATAAATGTGAAAATTTTTCCTATATTATCAAAAATAAACTTTAATTAAAGCAATAAAAAGTTAAAATTTAATATTAAAATTTTTCAAAGAGTGAAGTTATGGAGTATAAAAGATTTAAAACCAGACAAATCAAAGTAGGAAATGTTTTAATAGGCGGTGATGCACCCATTTCAGTTCAATCTATGCTTTTTACTAAGACAAGAGATATAGAAGGTTCTTTAGAGCAAATCAATCGTCTTTATTTTGCAGGAGCAAATATAGTGCGTTTGGCGTGCTTGGATATGGCTGATGCAAGAGCTTTAAAAGAGATTAAAGCTAAAAGTCCTTTGCCTTTAATCGTAGATATTCATTTTAATCATAATTTGGCTGTATATTGTGCTGAATTTATCGATGGAGTGCGTATAAATCCTGGCAATATAGGCTCTAAAGAAAATATCAAAGAAGTGGTAAAAGCATGTAAAGAACGGGGTATCCCTATACGCATCGGTGTAAATCACGGCTCCATAGAAAAACAATTTAGCGATAAATTTGGCTATGGTGTCGATGCTATGCTAGAAAGTGCGATGTATAATATCAAGCTTTTAGAGGATTTAGACTTTTTTGATATTAAAATTTCCATGAAGACTTCAGATGCTCAAAAAACTATAGAAGCTTATGAGAGATTAAGACCGCTTTGTGATTATCCTTTTCACTTAGGGGTAACTGAAGCAGGAACTAAATTTCATAGCACTGTAAAAAGTTCTATAGCTTTAGGAAATTTACTTCTTAAAGGTATAGGCGATACTATGCGTGTTTCTATGACGGGTGAGCTTGAAGAGGAAATTCGTGTAGCAAGAGCGATTTTGCAAGATAGTGGAGTGCAAAAAAGCGGAGTAAATATCATCTCATGTCCAACTTGCGGTAGGATTCAAAGTGATTTGTTAAGCGCGATTAAAATCGTAGAGGAAAAAACCAAGCATATAAAAGAACCTTTAAATATCAGTGTTATGGGTTGTGTGGTAAATGCTTTAGGTGAAGCTAAGGGGGCTGATGTGGCTATAGCCTTTGGGAAAAATCAAGGACTTGTCATAAGACATGGTGAAGTTGTAGCTAAATTAAAAGAAAGTGAACTTGTAGATAGATTTTTAGCTGAAGTTGAAGATGAGGTTAAAAGTAGGACTGTAAAAGAATAAAAGCCAAGAAGCAAGGTTTAACCTTGCTTTTAGAATGGCCATATCGCTTCTATAACTTTGCTACCCCAAGGTTTTCTTGTGCTTCTATCCACTTCACCTTCTGTTTTATAAAGAATTTTAGCATCTGCTATATATTTACTATCTATAGTATTGTCTTGACCGATGTCATAAGGACGAATAACACCGCTTAATTGTATGATTTGTTTCTCTCCGTTGATTAAAAGCTCTCTTGAGCCTTCGATAAAATAATTACCATTTGATAAAATTTTAATTACACGCGTTGAAATTGTAGTATTGAAACTTTCATTTCTGCTTTGTGAGCCTGTTCCTGTGTAGTTGTTTGAACTATTGGTTTGAAAGCCTATATTAGAATAAGCGTTGACTTTATTAAGAGCATTAGCTACCACTCCTGAACTTCCTGTTAAAGCACCTCCGCCTAAATTTGAGGTATTAGTTCTACTTGTTGCTTTATTAGCTTGTGTGCTTTGAGTGGTACTTTCTTGTATAACAACTGTAACTAAATCATTTACATTCATAGCTTTTTTATCTGAAAATAAAGGATTATCTCCTTTGCCAAAAAGCGATCCTGGTGCACTTTCTACATTATTACTTTGTTTTGGTGCAAGTTCTTCTACATAAGCAGGTGGTTTCATTGAAAT
This sequence comes from Campylobacter sp. 2014D-0258, assembly GCF_008000495.1. NCBI lineage: Bacteria > Pseudomonadati > Campylobacterota > Epsilonproteobacteria > Campylobacterales > Campylobacteraceae > Campylobacter > Campylobacter sp. 2014D-0258. The sequence goes on along the minus strand of NZ_VOAR01000021.1, from coordinate 45,207 downwards.
TTGCGGATCAACCGTTGCAGAACAACCAAAAAATGCAAACGGTAACACATAAAATAAAACTTTTTTCATTTTCGTCCTTTAAAATATGAATTTTTATTTTTCTTTGTTAAAATTAGAAAAAGCAAAGAGTGTTCCACATTTATAAATTCAAGGAGAAAATGATGGCAAATCTTTATTTGATGAGATCTAGAAGTGATGAGTTAAATACTATTATTAGTACAAATTTGCTTAAAAATTATAGCAAAATTTACAAAAATATCGCAATTTATTGCCCTGTAATATACATACATCGCGTCCCTGTTTTGCAAGGTTGGTTGGAAGAATTTAATATCAATCAAACTGTAAAAAGCGCTTATGGTTTTACCTTTAGAGAGGCAATGGAGGAATTTAGCAAAGATCCTCATAATTTTTTTAATGTTATTTTAGAAGAATACGAAGAGTTAAAACGCAAATACGATTTTGTGCTTGTAAATAGCTTTTGCGAATTTGGAATACTTGATGGATTTGATCTTAGTATAAAATTGGCTAAAAATCTTAATACCCCTATCGCTGCTATTATTAACGATGAAGATAAACTTATAGCTCAAAAATATTTCGATCATGCCCTAGATGGTCGTAATTATGTTTTGATTAATGAAAATTTTAATTTTGAAGAAGTGCAAAAGCTTGAAGAGTATGATTTTATAACTCCGCATCGTTTTAAATATGAATTGATTAAACAAAGCGTAAAAAATAAAAAAACTGTTGTTTTGCCAGAAAGTAATGATGAGAGAATTTTAAAAGCTGCTGAAATTTTATTAAAAAGTAAAGTTGTTGATCTTATTTTATTGGGTGATGAGGAAAAAATCAAACAAGATGCCGCTAGATTAAGTCTTGATTTAAGTACTATACAAATTATGAATCCGCTCAATTCAGAATATAATCAAGAATTTACTTCCATTCTTTATGAGGCAAGAAAATCTAAAGGAATGAGTTTAGAAGAGGCTAAGATGCTAGTTCAAGATAAAACTTATTTTGGAACTTTGCTTATACATACTGGAAAAGCTGATGCTATGGTTAGTGGAGCATCAACTACTACGGCTGAAACGATTCGCCCTGCATTGCAGATTATTAAAACTAAAGAAGGTATTAGTTCTGTTTCGGGAATTTTCTTTATGGGGCTTGAAGATCAAGTTTTAGCTTTTGCTGATTGTGCTGTAAATCCAAGTCCAACTGCTGAACAGCTTGCAACTAGTGCTTATGTAAGTGCTATGACTGCTAAATCTTTTGGACTTGAACCAAGAATAGCTTTGCTTTCTTATTCTAGTGGTGATAGTGGTAAGGGAGAAAGCGTAGATCTTGTAAAAGAAGCATTAAAGATTGCTAAAGAAAAATACCCTGAGTTAAATATAGATGGTCCTATGCAGTTTGATTGCGCTTATGATTCAAAGACTGCAGCAAAGAAAATGCCAAATTCTAAGATAGCAGGTCATGCAAATGTATATATTTTTCCTGATCTTAATGCAGCAAATATTTGTTACAAAGCAGTTCAAAGAACTGCTAATGCTTTAGCAATCGGTCCTATTTTACAAGGTCTTAAAAAACCTGTTAATGATTTAAGTCGTGGATGTTTGGTAGATGATATTGTAGATACTGTTATTTTAAGTGCTATACAAGCTCAATAGAAAGGAATAATAAATGAAAATTTTAGTTTTAAATTCGGGTTCTTCATCGATTAAATTTAAATTTTTTGATAATAAAGTTGTTAAAGCGAGCGGCTTAGTAGAGAAAATCGGAGAGCAAAATTCAAAAGTTATATTAAAAAATGTTTTAAATAATGAAAGTTTTGAAAGGGAATTAACAATAAATAATCACGAAGAAGGACTTAGTATAGTCAATGAGCTTTTTAAAGAATCAGGAATTTTAGCAGATTTAAATGCGCTTGATGGCTGTGGTCATCGTATAGTTCACGGGGGAAGAAATTTAAGTGAGCATTGTTTAGTAGATGACTATGTTCTTAAAGAGATAGATAGGGTTAGTATTTTTGCTCCTTTACATAATCCTGCCCATTTAGCGGGTATAAAAACAATGATTAAAGCTGCACCTAGTGTTGCAAATGTCGCTATTTTCGATACAGCTTTTCATCGCACTATGCCTGATTTTGCTTATATGTATGCTTTGCCTTATGATTTTTATGATAAGCATAATATTAGAAGATATGGTTTTCATGGGACTTCTCATGCTTATGTTAGTTCTAGAGCGGCAAAATTTCTTCAAAAAGATCAAAATGAATTAAATGTCATCTCTGCTCATCTTGGAAATGGTGCAAGTGTATGTGCTATAGAAAAAGGTAAGAGTATGGATACTTCTATGGGCTTTACTCCGCTTGAAGGACTTATTATGGGAACGCGTTGTGGAGATATAGATCCTGCTATTTTACCTTTTATTAGTCATCTTAAGGGTTTAACTATAGAAGAAATAGATACACTGATGAATAAAAAAAGTGGAGTATATGGAATTTGCGGTTATAATGATTTTAGAGATATAGAAAGAGAGATAGAACAAGGTAATGATAAAGCACGCTTGGCTCTTGATATGTTTTGTTATCGTCTTGTTAAATATATAGGATCCTACTTTGCTGTGTTACCAAAAACCGATGCTATTATTTTTACAGGTGGTATAGGAGAAAATGATAGTTTGGTTCGACAAAAAGTATGCGAGAGATTAGCTCATCTTGGTATCGAGTTAGATTTTGAACTTAACAAACAAAGGATTTCGGGCGAAAGAATGATAAATCATGCAAATTCTAAAGTTAAAGTGCTTGTTATTCCTACAGATGAAGAATTAGAAATCGCTAGAATTACAGAAGAATTAATAAGCAATTGAAAGAGGTTTATATTTAGTAAAAATTAATTTTGTTTAGATAAAATTTTAATTAAAAAATAAAGCGTGGATTATGAAAAAATTTAAAGAATTTAGCCTTCGTTTTTTATTTAAAGTATCAGAACAACCTGTTTTAGCGAAGGATTTATTAGAGGCAAATGCACTTTTTAATGACGGTATGCTTGTAGATCCTTCTAAGCTAAATTTTAATTTCAAAATTCTAAATTCTTATATTTATTTTGGTGTTTTTTGTGCTGTGGTTTTGTTGCCATTGCTTTTAATTACTCATTATTTTTTGACAAAACTTGACTTTCATATAAGCATAGTAAGCGCTGTTATGGTTACTGCTTGTGTATTTATAGGATATGATATTTTTAAAGTTTATACTCGCAAAATAATCTCAAAAAAAATAATACAAAAAGCTTGGGCTTTGCATTTCCCTTATTTTGCTTATGAAAAATACTCTATAATGGCAGGTGAAATTTATAAGGAAGCTTTAAAAGAAGAAATTCCAAAAGCAAATTTAGAGCAGTATGTTTTAGATAAGATTATTTATTCTAAATAATCTAAAATTTGATTTTGGAATCGCATATTTTCAAGTCTTCTTTTTAAGTCTTTATTTTCTTCGTTTAAAACACTTTCTTCTGTTCTTAATGTAGCAATTTCTCTACTAAGATAATAAATTTGATTTCTAATATAAATTTGTGGAGCAAATAAAAATAACGCAAAACTAACAAGCAAAGCCGCAAAAAGAAGATGATTGAAATTTAGGTTTCTATCTTCTTTGGTGGCATTAGAGAAGCCTTCTAGTAAAACATTTTTTGCCTTTTGAGTATCTTCATCATTTTGTTGTTTTTCTTGATTTTGATTAGATGGTTTTGGAAGTTCTTGTTTATTTTCTTGTGGTGTTATTTTTTTTTGTAAATTTTCCAAACTTTGTTTAATATCGAGTTGTTTTTTAATATCAGGTCGTTTTTCTATAGTTTGGGAATTTTGTATTTTAGGTTCAGTTTTTTGAATTTTTTCTATAGATTTTATGGATTCTTTTTTTTCCTTTTTATCTTGGATAGGATTTTGATCATTTTTTGTTTGAATTTTTGGTTTGGTTTGAATATTTTTTATCTCGTTTATTTTTTTTCTTCCAAATGAAAAAATTTTTTTAGTTTTTTTATTTTCTTCTTTTTCCCTTTCTTTCATTTTGGAAAAAATTTTTTTAGCAAGAGATTGCTTTTCTTCTAATTTAACATTGATCAGATCTTCTTTTAAATATATATTTGATTTTTTAGTATGTTTTGGCTCATATTCTTCATCGAATTCTTCTAAGAATTTATTAGGAGTCTTTTTTTTAAAACGACGTCTTAAAATATCATCGCTAGAAATTTCATCTCTTAAATCATCATCAAGCGGTTTGCCTTGATTTATAGCGCGAGAAAATTTCAGCATTTTTTGGCGTATGTTTTGGCGTTCTTTTATAAAATCATCTTCTAGCATTATTTATTGTCCAAATTATTAAAATAAAAAGCCCGCATTTTAGCACAACTAGAGCGAGAATTTTTTAAAAGTTCTTCCTTGCTTGCACTTATAGCTTTTTTGGTTATTATTTGCCCTAGGCTATGGTTATTTCCACATTCGCAACGCATTATTTTTTCATCACAAATGCAGTTTTTTGACCATTTTTTGAAAAAATTTTTTACTATTCTATCTTCCAAAGAATGAAAACTAATGATTGCTAAAATGCAATTTTTTGGTTTTAAATTTTCTAAATGCTCAAGAAAATCTTTAAGCACTTTAAGTTCTTGATTTACTTCTATTCTAATGGCTTGAAATGCTAAAGTGGCTTTGGAAATTTTTCTATGATTTTGTTTGTCTTTTCCTATGATTTGATAAAGTTCCTTGGCGCTTTTGATTGGATTTTTACTTCTTTCTAGGCAAATTTTTTCAGCAATAAAATGTGCATCGTGCAATTCTCCATAATCTTTAAAAATGGAAGTTAATTGCTCTTTTGTATAAGTATTAATAATCTCATAAGCCGATATTTTGGAGTTTTGATTCATTCTCATATCCAAAAAGTCAGAATTTACACTAAAACCTCTTTCGTTATTATCAAGTTGAAATGAAGAAACTCCAATGTCTGCTAAAATACCTCTTAATTCTTCTTTATGTGAAATTTTTTCTAAAACTTCACTAAAATTACTTTGTATAAAAGTTATCCTATTGTGAAAATCTTTAAGACGTTTTTTAGAAAATTCTAAAGCTTGTTGATCTTGATCGCAAGCAATGAATTTAAGATCAGGATGATTTTTAAGCAAAGCTTCACTATGTCCGCCAAATCCTAAAGTGCAGTCTAAAAAATAACCTGTTTTAAGATTTTTAAAAATCTCTTGAACTTCATTAAGCAAAACTGGGATATGAGGAATTTCCAAAATCAATCCTAATAAATTTTTATAAACTATAATTATAACTAAATTTCATTGTAAAAATATAAAATTTAAAGAACAAATATTTTTTGGTAAAAATTTTATAATTAAACTCCACTTAAACACTTCTACGATACAATATCTAGTTTAAATTTAATCAAGGAATGATATGCTTACTTGGATGCAACATCACAAAAAATATCTTGTTGTTACTATATGGGTTAGTACTATAGCTTTTGTTGGCGCCGGCTTTTTAGGTTGGGGTGCTTATGATTTTAATCTCAATAGAAGTTCGAGTGTTGCAACCGTAGGAAATGAAAAGATAGGTTTTAGCGAATTTGATACTAGATATAGACAAATTTTAAGTTATTATAATCAAATTAGCAACGGTGCTTTAACTCCAGAAAATGCTGAGCAACTAGGCATTAAAAATATAGCTTTAAGCTCCCTTGTTGAAGATAAGCTTTTGTTAAATTTTGCCAAAGATTTGGGTATTGGCGTAAACGAGAATGAAATTTTACAAAAACTTGCAAATACTAGAGAATTTCAAGATCCTACAGGGGATTTTAACAAAACAATTTATTATGAACTTTTAAATGCCAATAATTTAACTCCAAAAGATTATGAAACACAACTTGCAAATGAAGTAATTACTGATAAACTTAATCAAATTTTTAATATTCCTAGCAAAGACGAGGAATTAAAAATGTTAGCTTCTAGTTATTTCATGCAAGATGCTTTAAGTATTGCAAAAATTGATTATGACAAAAAAAATATTAAGATTAATGAAGAGGATTTAAAAAAGCTTTGGAATGAGCATAAAGAAGATTATAAAACTAAAAAAATATATGAAATTTCAACTTATTTTTTGTCAGTTAGCAATGAGAAAATTGACGACAAAGAATTAGAAAAATTTTATAATCAAGATGAAAATAAACTAAAATATAAAGATTTTGCAGGTAAAGTGATGGATTTTCAGTCTGCTAAAAATGAAGTTGCTAAAGATTACGCCTTAATGCAACTAAAGAATGTGGCTAATGCTAAATTTTTAGATTTAAAAAACGGGAAAGATAATTTTCAAAAAGATCAAAATATTAGTGAATCTGATGTTTATTATCCAATTGATCTTTTGAATAAAGCTAAAAATGGAGATGTTTTACGACCAGCACCTTATAATAACGGATATATCATAGTTAAACTAAATAAAGTAGATCCTATAAGAAATAAAACTTTTGAAGAAGCTAGAGAAGAAGTTTTACCTATGTATTTAAGCGAACAAGCTAGAAAAAATTTAGAAGAAAAAGCTAAAAATAGTTTGGTAAATTTTAAAGGCGATGATATAGGCTTTGTAAGTCGAGATAGTTCTCGCGAGAGTGTAAAGCTTAGTGATAAGATATTAAATGACTCTGAATTTGCTTATTTTTTAATGAATGTATTTAATACTGATCAAAATAGTTCTTATGTGATCATTAATGACAATAAAGCAATATTATATAAAATAAATAAACAAAAATTAGATATGAACTCCGATAAATTTGAACAATACAAAACTATGCTTGAGCAAAATTTGCAAAATTTAAAAGCAAATGAGCTTAAGCAAGAACTTGTTGATGAACTTAAAAAGATATATCCGATAAAAATTTATTATAAAGGGAATTGATTTTGAATATATTAGGAATTGACTTAGGCTCAACCCAGACTTGTGCCATTATTGCTCAAAAAGATGAAGATGGATTAAAAATTATTGGTTTTTCCAAGTCGAAAACCAACGGGGTTAAAAAAGGTGCCATTACCAATATAGAGCTTGCTTCTAAATCTATTGAAGAAGCTGTTAGAAGTGCTGAGATGATGAGTGGAGTTCATTATGATAAGGTTGTGGTGTCTATATCAGGTGCTTATACTAAAAGCGTTGATAGCATAGGTGTTGTTAATATTCCAAATCATGAAATAGGCATTAAAGAAATTCATCGTGCTGTAAGTACAGCTAAGCATACTGCCAATCTACCAAGTGGTTATGAAATTATCCATGTTTTGCCTTATAATTTTAAGGTTAATGATCTTGAACATGTTGATGATCCTTTGGGAATGAGTGGCAATCGTTTGGAAGTTTCAACCCATATAGTGATTTCACAAGAATCTCATATTAAAAATCTTAAGAAAGCAGTTGAATTAGCTGATTTAAGAGTGGATAATATAGTTCTTTCAGGATATGCTTCAGCTATAGCTTGTTTAGATGATAGCGAAAAGGAATTAGGTGCTGTTTTGATTGATATGGGTGGAGCGATTTGTGATATGGTTGTTCATACTGGAAATTCAATTAGATATAATGATTGTTTGCAAATTGGCTCGATTAATATCACCCAAGATTTATCAATGGCATTGCATACACCTTTAAAAGAAGCAGAAAAAATCAAGCTTAATTATGCAGCTCTTTCACAACAGCCTAATACCCTTATACAAATTCCTTCAATGGGTGATGAAAGAAAGGTTAATGAAGTTTCTTTGGATATTATTTCAAACGTAATTTATGCAAGAGCGGAAGAAACTTTGATGATTTTGGCAAAAATCTTAAGTGATAATCGTTATGCCAATGCTATAGGCGGTGGAGTTGTTTTAACAGGTGGAATGACTAAGTTAGCAGGTATTGATGAGCTAGCTCCTGCAACATTTGATAATCGCTCAGTTAGACTAGCTACTGCAAGAAAAGATTTGATTACTGGTTTTAGTGAAATTTTTAGTGATCCTGAAAATACTTGTGCTATAGGACTTTGTTTATATGGAGCGGGATATTTTACGCCTTATGAACTTGATTCTAATGAAAAATTAAGATATAAAGGGGAAATTGAAAATTTTAATCGTCAAATTAAACAAGATATTGTTTTGCAAAAAGATGCAGAAAGTGAAATAAAATCTGATTTTTTTGATGAAAATTTGCAAGAAAATGATACAATTGCAATACAAGAACAATTAGATTTTAAAGAGCCAAAAGAAAAAAAACCTAGCGTTTTTTCAAATATCTGGCATAAAATTATGAATCAATTTTAACAAGGAGAAATTTTTATGAGTGAATTTTTAGTAGAAGAAATGCAACATAATAAAGGTGCAAAAATTAAGGTTATAGGCTGCGGTGGCGGTGGCGGTAATATGATCAACCATATGGTTAAAATGGGATTAAATGATCTTGATTTAATTGCAGCAAATACTGATGCACAAGCTATTTCAATTTCATTAGCAAAAACTAAAATTCAACTTGGCGAGAAAAAAACTAAAGGTTTAGGCGCTGGTATGCTTCCTGAAGTAGGTGCGGAAAGTGCTAGAGAAAGTTTTGAAGAAATAAAAGCAAGTCTTAGTCAAAGTGATATTGTATTTATTGCTTCAGGTTTTGGTGGAGGTACTGGAACGGGTGCCACTCCAGTTATTGCACAAGCAGCTAAAGAGATTGGAGCTTTAACTGTTTCTGTTGTAACTATGCCTTTTGCATTCGAAGGAAAACAAAGAAAAAAACTTGCTGAAAGCGGTCTCCTTGAGCTTAAAAAAGAAAGTGATTCTATTCTTGTAATTCAAAATGAAAAATTATTGAGCATTATTGATAAAAAAGCAGGCATTAAAGATGCTTTTAGATTGGTTGATGATATTTTAGCTCGTGCTGTAAAAGGTATGGTGTCTATCTTGCTTGATAATGGAGATATTAATGTTGACTTTGCGGATGTAAGAACCATCATGAGTCATCGCGGACTCGCGCTTATGGGTGTTGGTAGTGCTAGTGGTGAAAATGCTATAGAAGAGGCTCTTTCAAACGCTATAGAATCTCCTTTGCTTGATGGAATGGATATTAAAGGTGCTAAGGGAGTTATTTTACATTTTAAAACAAGTTCTAATTGCTCTTTGTTTGAAATTTCAGCAGCAGCAAATAGTATACAAGAAATTGTTGATGAAAATGCTAAGATTATTTTTGGTTCTACCACAGATGATAGCATGGAAGATAGAGTTGAAGTAACTATTATTGCGACAGGGTTTGAAGATAAAGATACAGTAGCTAAAAAATCTACCGAAGAAGCTCAAGCTTCTAAGAAAAATCCTTATTTAAGTCTTAAAAAGGTAAGCGGTGGTTACGATGAAGAGATAATGGCGCAAATTGAAACACCAACTTTCTTGCGTCGTCAAATGGATTAAAATTGATTTTTAAAGCAAGATTGAGTCAAATCTTGCTTTTTATAGTTTAAAATTCTCTCCTAATAATCTTTCAAATATTTATTTTTCTTTGTTTTTAAAAGTTGGAACACTCTTTGCTTTTATAGCTATAAAATCTTAATTTTATAGGTGAAAATATGCAAAATGGATATTATCAAGCAACTGGCGGAATGGTAACTCAGTTTAATAAACTTGATGTGATTACTAATAATCTTGCCAATATTAATACAAGCGGATACAAAAGAGATGATGTGGTTATTGCAGATTTTAAAAGGATTTTTAAAGAAACTCAGGATGAGTTGCCTATAGAAAATCACACAAGAGATGCATCTCGTTTTGTAAATACTACAATAGATGGAATCCCACAAGTTTCTCAAGAATATACGGATTTTAGCCTAGGTTCTTTAAAGGCCACAAATAATCCTTTGGATTTGGCAATGACTAGAGAAGATGCTTTTTATTTGGTTCAAACCAAAGATGGAGAAGTAAGATTAACCAAAGATGGAAATTTTCAACTTGATGATGAGGGTTATTTGGTAAATAAGCAAGGATACAAGGTATTAAGTAGTGATTATTTTAATAATCCTCAGAATGCTGGCATACGCATTCCTAATGGTGCTGTTCAAATTAGCGTTGATAAAAACGGAAGCATTGAGGTTGATGGAGCTCAAAATGCAAGATTATTTGTAGCACAAGTAGATGATATAAGAGCTTTGCAAAAAGATGGGGATAATGTCTATAAAATAGATGATCTAACCCGCATTAGAGATTTGGAAAACTCCAATGCTATTCGCCAAGGTTTTTCTCAGGGATCAAATGTTAATCCAGTTACTGAAATGGTAGGACTGATTGAAGCAAACAGAATGGTAGAAATGTATCAAAAAGTTATGACAGCTCATATGGATGACTTAAATCAAGAAGCTATCAATAAGCTTGCAGCTGTTAAATAATTTAAAATAAAATAAAAAAGGATTAAAAATGATGAGATCACTTCATACTGCTGCTACGGGAATGGTAGCGCAGCAAACACAAATTGATGTTACTTCAAATAACATCGCCAATGTTAATACGGCAGGTTTTAAGAAAAGTCGCGCAGAATTTGCTGATCTTATGTATCAAGTTATGAAGTATGCAGGAACTTCAACTTCAGCTACTACTCTTTCTCCTTCGGGTATAGAAGTGGGTGTGGGTGTGCGTCCAACAGCGGTAACTAAAGTTTTTACTGAAGGAAATTTAAAATCAACAAGTACTGATGGTCTTGATATGGCTATTGCAGGTAATGGTTTTTTTCAAATACAACTTCCTGATGGCACTATAGGATATACTAGAAATGGGCAATTTACAAAAGATAATGAAGGTAATATTGTAAATTCAGATGGTTATAGACTTTTACCTGAAATGACAATACCTGAAGGCGCAACAGCAATTAATGTTGCTACAGATGGAACCGTTTCTGTAATGCTACCAGGGGAGCAACAAGAAACTCAAATTGGCCAAGTGGAGCTAGTTCAGTTTATAAATCCAGCGGGTCTTCATTCTATGGGTGATAATCTTTATCTTGAAACAGGAGCAAGTGGTGCACCTGTTGCGGGTATAGCAGGACAAGATGGACTTGGAACAATAAGACATGGATTTATAGAACTTAGTAATGTTCAGCTTGTTGAAGAAATGACAGATCTTATCACAGGACAAAGGGCTTATGAAGCGGGTTCTAAGGCAATTACAACAAGTGATGATATGCTAGGAATTGTAAATCAGCTTAAGCGATAGTTGATATAAAATAAATAATTTTTAATTCTTTTTTAGTTTAATGGCGTGTTAAACGCCATTAAATTTTTAGCAAGAGTAGCAAGTTTTAAATTCATAAGCAGTTGGACGAGCTTCTACTGGCCAAACTTGTGTTTCAAATTTTAAATGCTGATAGTCATCGATAAAAATATCGCTCATTACAGGTTTTAAATAAGAATTATGTCGGATTAAAGCTTCTAAACTTCCTCTTAGAGTATGTGGTAATTGCTCTATCCCTTTTTCACGTATTTCATCCAGAGTAAGATCAAATAAATTTTCATCCATAGGACCTACAGGAATGGTTTTATTTTTGATTCCATCAAGACCTGCCATTAAAAGACTAACAAAAGCTAAATAAGGATTAGCAGTGCTATCAGGGAAGCGAATTTCTATACGAGCTGAATTTTTACCTATGCCATAAGGAACGCGACAACTTGCTGATCTGTTTTGACAAGAATAAGTTAAAATACAAGGAGCTTCAAAGCCAGGAACTATTCTTTTGTAAGAGTTGGAACTTGGATTTGTAAAAGCTGCGACACTTCTAGCATTTTTTAAAATTCCACCTATATAATTTATAGCAGTTTGACTAAGTCCACTGTATCCATCTTTATCGTAAAATAAATTTACCCCATCTTTCCATAAGCTCATATGAACATGCATACCATTGCCATTATCTCCGTATAAAGGTTTTGGCATAAAAGTGGCAGTTTTGCCATTTAAATGAGCTACCATTTTTACAACATATTTATAAATTTGAACATTGTCAGCTGCTTCTACAAGCGTGCCAAAATTTACCCCTATTTCAGCTTGTCCTTGTGCAACTTCATGATGATGAACAAAAGTTTTAAGACCTACTTTTTCAAGAGTTTGAACCATTTCAGAACGAATATCTACTAAAGAATCAATTGGCTGAACTGGAAAATATCCACCTTTGTTTCTTGGCCTGTGTCCAGTATTGTAGCTATCGGTAAATTCTCTATCATCATTCCACTCTCCTTCTTCGGTATCAACTTCATACTTAGAACAATGAGTAGTATCAACTATTTTTACACTATCAAAAACAAAGAATTCATTTTCTGGTCCAAAGTAAGCAGTATCAGCTATGCCACTATTTTTAAGGTGTTCCATTGCTTTTTTTGCTATACTTCTTGGACATTTTTCATACATTTGTCCTTTGTAAATATCATACACATCACAAAATACTATGATAGTAGGATCAGCCGTAAAAGGATCTAAAAAAGCACTTTGAGCATCAGGTTTTAAAATCATATCTGATTTTTCTATAGGTTGCCATCCATGGATTGAGCTTCCATCAAATGGAATGCCAGTTTGAAATGTTTCTTCATTGATTGCATGGAGATTATAGGTAATATGATGCCAAGTTCCTATCATATCTGTAAAACGAAAATCAACAAAAAGCACTTCATTTTGTTTGCAAAATTTGAAAAAATCATCTATATTATTAACAAATTTTCCCATATTTTTACTCCTTTATGTAATTAAATTTATAAAATTATATCATAAAATTTTTAATTAAGATTTAATTAATATATTTTTTTTAATAAATTTAAAAATTTAATTTAAAAAGATTAAAAAATAAAAATTTATATTTTTGTTTTAGATAAAATTGATTATAATTTTGAGCAATTATTGAAAATCTAGATTTAAAAAAAGGAAAAAAATGACTCAAGAAGAGCTTGATGCTTTGATGAATGGTGATGTTGATCTTGATTCAGAGACAGAAGCAGAGGTAAAAACCGAAGAATCGAATACCGAAGAAGATGCTTTGATGTTAGAAGATGTCAAAATAGCTGATTACAAACCTAATCCTAGTGTAGTATGGCCACCACCCCCACCAAATCAGGAGCATAAAGTTGTACATCAGTTAGATGATGTTACAAAAGATAGCGAGCTTAAAGCAACGGAAATGATGGATAAGCTTGAAAGTATTAATAATTTTTTTGCGGATTCTGAAAGTTTACTCAAAGAAATAAATAAAGCAATAGAAAAAAATATTGATATTTTTTCTAAACTTAATGAAAAATTTCCTAATGTGGAAAGTTTCAGTGAAGCTTTAGAATTAAACAATCAAGCTAAAAAAAGTTCTAAGGAGATTGTCGGAAATCTTCAAAGCGGACAAGATGAAGTGATGATGGCAATGGATGCAATGCAGTATCAAGATATACATCGTCAAAAAATCGAGCGTGTTATTAATGTAATGCGTGCTTTAAGCCGTTATATGAGTTCTTTATTTGAAGGTAAAATTGATGATAAAAAACGTGTAAGTTCTGCAGTGCATATTGAAGGTGATAGTACTGCTGATGTTGTAAGTAATGATGATATAGAAGCTTTAATTGCAAGTTTAGGGCAAAAATGATCATTCCTGAAATAGTAGCTCCTGCAGGAAATTTCACAAAATTAAAAATTGCTTTAGCTTATGGCGCAGATGCGGTTTATGCGGGTGTGAATAATTTTTCTTTAAGATCACGCACTGCAAGAGAATTTAATTATGAAAGTTTTGAAGAAGCTATCAAATATACTCATGAGCGTGGTAAGAAAATTTATGTTACTTTAAATGGTTTTCATTTAAGCTCTCAAATTGAAGGCTTAAAAAGACATATATTAAAATTACGCGAGATGAAACCCGATGCTTTTATTGTAGCTTCTGTTGGAGCTATGCGTCTTGTTAAAGAACTTGCACCTGAAATTTCCCTGCATGTTTCTACTCAGGCAAATATTTTAAATTATTTAGATGCTCAAGTCTATAAGGATATGGGTGCTAAAAGGGTTGTAATTGCGAGAGAACTAGGGCTTAAGGATGCTAAAAATTTAAAGCAAAATTGTGATATAGAATTAGAAGCTTTTGTGCATGGTTCTATGTGTTTTGCTTATTCAGGGCGTTGTTTAATAAGCTCTGTGCAAAGTGGAAGAATGAGCAATCGTGGATCTTGTGCAAATGACTGTAGATTTAATTATGAGCTTTATGCTAAAAATCCAGAAAATGGCACTTTATTTCGCTTAGAAGAAGATGAAAATGGTACTCATGTGTTTAATTCTAAGGATTTAAATCTTTGTTCTTATATAGAAAAAATCATGCAAGAAAATTGTATCAGTGCTTTTAAAATAGAAGGGCGTACTAAAAGCGAATATTATGTTGCGCTTACAACAAGGACTTATAAAATGGCCATACAAGATGCTTTAGAGAGTAAATTTGAGTCAAGTAAGTATGAAAAAGAGATTACTACACTTAAAAATCGTGGTTTTACAGATGGTTATCTTGTTTCTCGTCCTTTAGAAAAAACCGACACGCAAAATCATAATACAAGCATAGAAGAAGGTTCTCATCAAGTGCATGCTATAAGCGAAGATGGAAGCTTTTTTAAATGTAAAGGGAAAATCGTTTTAAACACGCCTTATGAAATTTTAGCCCCTTTAGGCGATGTGATTCAAACTTGCGATAATGAACTAGGTAAAATTTATCAAAAAGAGGATAAATATTTTATAGAGTTTAAAAAACTCATTGCTAAAAACAATAAAGAATTTAGCGAAATTCATAGCGGCAATGAACATGAAATCCAATTACCAAATAAAATCAGTGCATTAAGTTTTTTAAGAAAGGAAATATAGATGAATTTTGTTTCTATTTTAATGGGAAGCAAGAGTGATTATGAGACTATGAAAGAGGCTGCTAAAACTTTAGAAAGTTTTGGGGTAAAGTATGAACTTATTATCTCATCAGCTCATCGTAGTCCAAAAAGAACAAAAGAGTATATTGCAAATGCTGAAAAAAAAGGTGTGAAAGTTTTTATAGCAGCAGCTGGAATGGCAGCGCATTTAGCTGGAGCTGTTGCAGCTTATACAACAAAACCTGTTTTGGGAGTGCCTATGTCAGGAAGCAATCTTGCAAGTATGGATTCTTTGTTTTCTACGGTGCAAATGCCTAGTGGAATTCCTGTAGGAACTTTAGCTATTGGTAAGGCTGGAGCAATCAATGCTGCTTATTTGGCTATGCAAATTTTAGCTATTTATGATGTTGATTTAGCACAAAAGCTTAAAGAAGATCGTCTTGAAAAAGAAAAAAAACTTGTATCTGATTCAAAAGAAGTAGAAGTTTTATTATAAGGGATAAAAATGCAAACCTATCTTGAACTTGAAGAATTTTGTAAACTTGTGCATTTAAATGAAGATGTGGTTAAGGGTATGATGGCCAATGGGGCTTTAAATTTTAAAGAAGAAGAGGGTAAAATTTACATCGAAGCTCATCAAGGTACTTTTAGTGTAGTACCTGGTTCTGCAAAATCTCAAACTGCAATGGTAAATTCAATGACTTTAGCAGGAGAAAGTTTTGTTGAAAAAACAATAGGAACTATTTTAAATTTGCATGAAAAAGTTTTAGATGCTAAAGATGAAACACTTGAAGCATTAAAAAATGAGAATAAATTTTTAAAAGACGCCCTTTATTCTATGCAAGAACTTTATGATGAAGATAGAAAAACTATAGAAACCTTAAACAATGAGCTAAAACATGCGCGTGAAGAGATAGAATTTCTCAAGCGTAAATATAAATTAATGTGGAGTAAAACCGCAGAAATTTTTGGAGCTAAGACAGAGCCTGATTTGGAAATGAATAAAAATTTAGAAAAACCTATTGAAAATATGGAACAATAAAGAGAGATACAATGACTTTTTCACAAATGATACTTAATTTGCAAAATTATTGGCAAGAGCAAGGTTGTGCGATTATGCAACCTTATGATATGCCAGCAGGTGCAGGAACCTTTCATCCAGCAACTTTTTTAAGAAGTTTAGGAAAAAAACCTTGGGCAGCTGCTTATGTGGCTCCAAGTAGAAGGCCTACTGATGGACGTTATGGTGAAAATCCTAATCGCTTAGGTGCTTATTATCAATTTCAAGTTTTGATTAAACCTAGTCCTGATAATATTCAAGAATTATATCTTAAAAGTCTTGAAAATTTGGGTTTTGATTTAAAAAGTCATGATATTCGTTTTGTTGAAGATAATTGGGAGAGTCCAAGTTTGGGTGCTTGGGGTTTAGGCTGGGAAGTATGGCTTGATGGTATGGAAGTCACTCAATTTACTTATTTTCAGCAAGTTGGTGGTATAGCAGTAGATTTAGTAAGTGCTGAAATTACCTATGGTCTTGAAAGAATAGCCATGTATCTTCAAAATGTTGATAATGTTTATGATATAGTTTGGAGTGAATTTAATGGAGAAAAAATTAAATACGCAGATGTGCATAAGCAAAGTGAATATGAATTTAGTAAATACAATTTTGAAGTAAGTGATATTAAAATCTTAAATGAGCAGTTTGAAAACTCTTACAAAGAATGTAAAAATATTTTAGAACAAGGATTAGCTTTACCTGCTTATGATTATTGTATGCTTGCTGCACATACTTTTAATCTTTTAGATGCAAGAGGAGCAATTTCTGTAGCACAAAGACAAGATTATATGTTAAAAATTCGTGAGCTTTCGAAAAATTGTGCTGAAATTTATAAGAAAAATTTAAATGAAACTGAGTGAAATTTATAATTTTTTAGATCAATTAAGTCCCTTTGATATCCAAGAATCATGGGATAATAGTGGAATTTTGCTTGGAGATAGGGATAGTGAAATTTCAACTGTTTATTTAAGCTTAGATATTGATGAAAATATCATTAAAGAAGCGAGTGAAAATTCTTTAATTATCACACACCATCCTTTGATATTTAAAGGTTTAAAAGATTTATATGACAAGACTTATCCTAGAGCTTTTATTAAAGAAATGATTTGTAAAAATATTTCTTTAATCAGTATGCATACAAATTACGATTTAAGTCATTTAAACACTTATTTTACGGAAGAAATTTTAGGTTTTAAAATTTCTTTTAAAGACGAATTTTTAATTTATGTGGAAAATTCTATGTCTTTTGAAGCTTTGTGTGACTGGGTGAAAAAAAAGTTAAATTTACAAATTTTACGTGTAAGTGATTGTGGTAAAAAAGACATTAAGCGTATTGCTATATGTACTGGAAGTGGTGGGGATTTAATTTCTAAAGTAGATGCGGATTGTTTTTTAAGCGGAGATTTTAAATATCATCAAGCTTTAGAGGCACTTAGTAATCAAATTAGTCTTATTGATTTGGGTCATTTTGAAAGTGAGAGATATTTTTCTCAATGTTTAGCAAAAGACTTGAAAAATTTGCCGTTACAAGTTATAATAACAGTTTCAAAAAATCCATTTCAATATTTTTAAGGAAAATAAATGAATAAATATCTCGAACAATTAGTGCTTTTATCAAAAATAGATCAAGAAATTGATAGTTATGAACCAAAAATAGACAGTATTAATAAGACTTTAAAAGATGCTGAGTTAAAAATAGGAAAAATCAACACAGATTTAGAAAAAATCGATGAAGAAATTAAAGATATAGAAAATCAAAAAGTGCAAAATAATGCTCATATTTCTGAGTTTTCGGCAAAAATTAAAGAGCTTTCTAAAAAAAGTGGTGCAGTAAAAACAGAAAAAGAAGCTAATGCTTTAAAAATTGAAGAAGATATTGCAAAAGAGCAATTAGACGCTGCAAATGATGAAATTGTAAGACTGGATAAAATTTTAGAGAATAAAGAAACTTATAAAAAAGAACTTGAAGAAGAAAAAATCAAACAAGAGCAAAATATTAATGAGATTAGAGTAAGTATTAAATCTGAAATGGAAGTTCTTGAAAAAGATAGAATGAGTGTTTATGATAAAAAAACCAAACTTGTGGGCGAGATGAATCAAAAAGTTTTAAGTTTTTATGAGAAAATTCGCAAATGGGCGAAAAATACTGCTGTAGTTCCTGTTAAAAAACAAGCATGCTATGGATGTTTTATGAAAATTTACGATAAGACTTATCTGTCTGTTGTAAAAGGTGAAGAGATTGTAACTTGCCCTCATTGTGGAAGAATTCTTTATAAAGAGCAAGAAGAACAAAATTGATCTTTTTTTATTATTTTTTAACTTGGGCGGCATTTTTATTTTGTGCCGTCTTTATTCTTTTGCTTTCTTTTTTAAAATCCAAATACAAAACTAGTTTAAAATCCCGATTTTTTCTTTATAAAAATTTATATCAAGAAAAAACTGATGTACATTTTCATGCTTGTTCTTATGGGGAGGTAAGAAGTATTAAAACTTTGGTTTTGAAATTTGATTCAAGAATAACTACTATTACTCAAACAGGTTTTGAATGTGCAAAAGAATTTTGTAAAAAGGTAAATTATCTTGCTTTTGAAAATTTTTTGCCTTTCTGGTTTAAGCCTTGTAAGGTTTTGGTAATTTTTGAAGCAGAATATTGGCTTATGCTTGTTTTTATGGCACGTATTTATAAGGCTAAGATTATTTTGCTTAATGCGAGAATATCTGATAAATCTTATCATTCTTATCAAAGATTTTCTTTTTTTTATAAAAAAATTTTTTCTTATATTGATGAAGTTTTTGCTCAAAGTGAATTAGATAAAGTAAGACTTGAAAGTTTGGGAGCTAAAAATGTTAAAATTTTTAAAAATATTAAGGCAAATTTAGAAATTAAAAATAATAAAATTTACACCAAACCTAAGGAAAAACTTATCATTTTTGCTAGTACTCATAAAGATGAAGAAGAGCTTTTGATTGATCATTTTAAACTAGAAGAAAATGAAAAACTCATTATCGCCCCACGACACCCTGAGCGTTTTAAAGAAGTTGAAAATTTGCTTTTAAACAAAGGTTTGGAATTTGAAAAATTTAGTTCTTTAAAAGATGAAAATAAGAAATTTGCTAAAAAAATTTTGCTTTTAGATGCTTTAGGAGAGCTTGTAAATTTTTATGCAATTTCTGATGTTGTTGTGCTTGGAGGTTCTTTCATAGAAGGCATAGGAGGACACAATCCTATAGAAGTGGCATATTTTGACAATGTATTAATCAGTGGGAAATTTATTCATAATCAAAAGGCTTTATTTGAAGAAGTGGAAAATGTATATTTTTGCGAAAATTTAAAAGATTTAAATGATAAAATTCATTATTTAAATTTAAAAGCTAAAATTTCCAAAAAAGAAAATTTAGATCTTATCATACAGACCATACAAAAGGGAATTGATGCAAGAAAAAGCTTATAAACTCTTAGCTTTGCAAGAAAAAATTTCAAATCGTGAAGCTAAAGATTTGATTGATAAGGGTTGTGTTTTTTCACATGGAAAAAAAGTTGTGGTTGCTAGAGCTTTGATGAGTGATAAGGTAAGATTTAATGTGATAAAAGCTAAAAATCCTCAAATTATTTTTGAAGATGATAAGATTATTGCTATTAATAAACCTTATGCTTATGTGAGTGAAGACTTAGAGAGAAAATTTAATGCCAAGCTTTTAAATCGTTTAGACAAAGAAACAAGCGGTGTGATTTTGCTTTGCAAAGATGAAGATTTTAGAAAGCTTTGTATAGAAGAATTTAAAAAACACAGAGTTTATAAAAGTTATATTGCGGTTTTAGATGGGGTTTTGGCCGAAGAGGTTGAAGTGAATGAGCCTATTTTTACCATAAAAGCAAAAGGCGGGGCATTAAGTAAAGTTTCAAAGGATGGTTTAAGTGCCTTAAGCATCATTACTCCTATTATGATGCAGTCAAAAAAAACCTTAGCAAAAATAGTCATTCAAACAGGTAGAACTCATCAAATCAGAGTGCATGCTAAATTTATAAAACATGGCGTTGTAGGTGATGAAAAATATGCTAAAATTTCAAGCGATAGAATGTATTTACATAGCTATGAAATTAAAATTTTTGATTATTATTTTAAGGCTGAGCTAGATAATAGTTTTGCAAAAGTTGGCTTTGAGATAAAAAATTTAGATTTTTAAAGCCATTTAAGAAAAAATTTTGTATAATGCAAGGTTTAATTTAAAAATTTTATAGAAAGGTGATAAAGTGTTTGAGTTAGTTAGCGAATCTTTTAAATCAGCGATTAATAAATTACGTTTTGTTGATGATGAAAAAGCACTTAAGAACGCTTTAGAAACCTTAAAAAAAGCTCTTTTAAAAGCAGATGTTCACCATAAGGTAACTAAAGAGCTTTTGACTTTGATAGAAGAAGATGTAAAGCAAAACGGAATAGGTCAAAAACAATTTTTAAATGCCATTAAAGTAAATTTAGAAAATATTTTAAGTGTCAATGGCAAAAATCAAGGTTTTGTTTTTGCTTCTAAACCCCCAACAGTAGTTCTAATGGCAGGTTTGCAAGGGGGCGGTAAGACTACAAGCACTATTAAACTTGCAAATTATTTAAAATTACGCAATAAAAAAGTTTTAGTTGCGGCTTGTGATTTACAGCGTTTAGCGGCAGTGGAGCAGCTAAGACAACTTTGTGAAGCTAATGAAATTGAACTTTTCTTCATAGAAAATGAAAAAGATCCTATTAGGGTTGCTAAAGAGGCTTTAAAAAAGGCTGAAAGTTCTATGGTAGATGTTTTGCTTGTGGATACTGCTGGACGTTTGGCTATAGATGAGGCTTTGATGAATGAATTAAAAGCAGTTAAGGATGTTTTAAATCCTGATGAGATTTTCTATGTTGCTGATGCAATGAGTGGTCAAGATGGGGTTAAGACTGCGGCTAGTTTTAATGAAGTTTTAGGTATCAGCGGGGTAATTTTATCAAAATTTGATGCAGATACTAAAGGTGGAGTAGCCTTAGGTATAGCAAAACAAATCGGTATTCCTTTAAGATTTATTGGTGTGGGTGAAAAAGTAGCAGATTTAGAAGTTTTTATACCAGATCGTATAGTAAGTCGTATTATGGGTGAGGGTGATTTGGCAACTTTAGCTGAAAAAACTGCTGCGATTATTGATGAAAAAGAGGCTAAAAAACTCAATCAAAAAATTAAAAAAGGTGAATTTAATTTTAATGATTTTCTTAATCAAATGGAAAGTATTAAAAAATTAGGAAGCATGAAGTCTTTAATCGGCATGATACCAGGACTTGGCGGAATGGCAAATGCGGTAAAAGATATAGATTTGGATAATTCTAAAGAAATCATACGCATTAAAGCAATGATTTCTTCAATGACTCCAAAAGAAAGAGAAAATCCTGATTTATTAAATAATGCTAGAAAGCGTCGTATAGCAGAGGGAGCAGGTCTTTCTCAGGTAGAAGTCAATCGTTTTTTAAAACAATTTAGCAATGCAGCAAAGCTTGCAAAAAGATTTTCAGGTAAAAAAGGAATGGAAAGTTTAACACAGATGATGAGTCAAGCTAGAAGGCAATTTTAAATTTTATTTATAAATACTTTTTATAGTATCTATAAATAAAATTTTTAATTTTTAAGGAGTATAAATGACAGTTATTAGACTTACAAGAATGGGTAGAACTAAAAGACCATTTTATCGTATTGTAGTTACAGACAGTAGAAAACGTCGTGATGGTGGTTGGATAGAAAGTATTGGGTATTATAATCCTATGGTAGAACCTGAGGTAATTAAAGTTGATGCAGAGCGTTTAGCTTATTGGAAAAGTGTTGGTGCAAAACTTAGCGATAAAGTTGCTTCTATCACTAGCAAATAATCATGGTAGAGAATTTTCTTAGAGAATACGCAAAATTAATTGCAGATTATCCTGAACAGATTGATACTCAAAAAATTGAATTAAGTGAAAATTTTTTTGAGATTGTTCTTTTTGCACATAAGGTTGATACAGGTAAGCTTATAGGTAAAAATGGAAAAATGATCAATGCTATAAAAACCGTAATCTCTGCTTATAAGAGCAAGGATGCAAGTTCTTATAGAGTAACGGTAAAAGCACTTGAGTGAAAAAGATTTTGTTCAAGTTGCAAAACTTGGTAAAACTGTAGGTCTTAAGGGTTATGTAAAATTGCATAACCTGAGCGACTTTTCTTCTCAATTTAAAAAAGATGCTACTTTTTTTATAAAAAACACCAAAGAAATGTTAAAGATTAAGCATTATAATGCAAGCAATTCTACTGTTTTATTTGAAAATTATGAAGATATAGAAAAGGCCAAAGAATTAATTAATCTTATTCTTTTTCAGAGTATCGAGAAAAGCAGACAAACTTGTAAATTAAAAAAAGATGAGTTTTTTTATTTTGATATTTTAGAGTGTGAAGTTTTTGAAGAAGATAAAAGATTAGGTAAAGTGATTGATATCTTGGAAACCGGAGCTTCTTATTTATTTGAAATTCAAAGTGATGAAAAATGGGTTGAAAAAAAATATCCTAAAATATTTTTTATTCCATATTTAGATAAATTTGTTAAAAATATAGATATAGAAAAACGACAGATTTTTTGCACGCAAGATGCTTTTTTAATTTTAGAAAATTCATGAAATTTAGTTTCGTTTCTTTGTTCCCTAATCTTATGGAATTTTACTTTCAAGATTCTATACTTGCAAGAGCAAAAGAAAAAAAACTTTTCAAACTTAATTTTTATAATCCAAGAGATTTTTCTAAAAATTCCTATCATAAAGTCGATGATTATAAAATAGGTGGCGGAGCTGGACTTTTGATGCAAGCTGAACCTATGTATGAGGTGTTAAGAAGTATTCAAGAAAAAAAAGAAAATCCCTATTTTATTTTTTTAAATCCAAGTGGTAAAACCTTTAATCAAAAAGACGCCAAACGCTTAAGTAAAAAAGAACATATAGTTTTTGTATGTGGGCGTTATGAAGGTATAGATGAAAGAGTGCTTGAAATTTTTGCGAATGAAGTTTTTAGCATAGGGGATTTTATTTTAACAGGAGGAGAATTACCTGCGCTTGTAATGTGTGATGCGATTTTAAGAAATGTTAACGGGGTTTTAGGAAATATGGAAAGTTTGGAAGAAGAAAGCTTTGAAAATAATTTACTCGAAGCGCCTGCTTTTTCAAAACCTTTTATTTTTGAGAAAAAAAATAAAAAATTTTATACTCCTTCAGAGTTTTTAAAGGGTAATCACGCTAGAATTGCAAGTTTAAAAACTACTTTGGCGTCTTGCAAAACGAAATTTTTTCGTCCAGATTTATTTTTAGAGCATGAACGCAAAAAATAAGGGATTTTTTATGAAAAATAAATATATAGAACAATTTGAAGCAAAACAAATTGAAGGTAAAAATGTTCCAGATTTTCGTGCTGGTGATACTTTAAAGCTTGCAATTCGCATCAAAGAAGGGGATAAAACAAGAATCCAAAATTTTGAGGGTATTTGTATTGCTAGAAGAGGTAATGGCGTAAGTGAAACTTTTATCGTGCGTAAAATGGGTGCTAATAATGTTGGCGTTGAGAGAATTTTCCCTATTTATAGTGAAAGTTTAGAAAGTATTACTGTTTTGCGTCGTGGTCGTGTACGCCGTGCAAGATTATTCTACTTAAGAGATAGACGCGGTAAAGCAGCGCGTATTAAAGAGCTTAAAAAATAATTTATAATTATTTTTTATTATAAGTCTAACAATTAAATAATTATAATTAATTTATAATTTTTATTATTTGATTTTAATTATTAATAATACTCTTGTATAATATTCTTTGTAAATATTATACAAGGAGAGAAAATGTTTTCTATTAAAAAAACTTTATTAATACTAGCAAGCGTGCCAATGTTTTTGAGTGCTACTGAATATCAATTAAGTACTCATGTCTTGGATATTACTTCTGGACAACCTGCTCCTAAAGTAAAAGTTGAGCTTTATAAGTTGGAAGCAAATCAACAGTGGAAAAAAGTAAGTGAAGAATTTACCGAAGAAAATGGTAGAATAGGAGATTTATTACCATATGAAAAAGCTGAAAATAGGGCTTTTGGAATTTATAAGCTTAAATTTTTCACAAAAGACTATTACACATCACACAAAATAAATACTTTTTATCCTTTTGTAGAGGTAAGTTTTGAGCTTTCTAAAGATCAAAAACATTATCATGTTCCAATAACCCTTTCTCCTTTTGGTTATTCAACTTATAGAGGAAGCTGATAAATAAAACGAAAGAAAAAACCATGTGGACTAAGAATTCTTGGAAAAACTATCCTATAAAACAGCAACCTATCTATCCAGATCAAGAGGAAATGAATAGAGTTTTAGCAAGACTTGAGAAGCTTCCTCCTTTGGTTTTTGCTGGAGAAGTGAGAAATCTTCAAAAGTCTTTAGCAAGAGTTTGTAAAAAAGAAGCTTTTTTACTTCAAGGTGGAGATTGTGCTGAAAGCTTTGAAAATTTTGGCGCTGTAAATATCCGTGATATGTTTAAAATTTTACTTCAAATGGCTATAGTGCTTACATTTGCCGGTGGATGTCCTGTTGTAAAAATTGGTCGTATTGCAGGGCAGTTTGCCAAGCCAAGAAGTAGTGATTTTGAAGAGTTAAATGGTATAAGTCTTCCTAGTTATCGTGGTGATATTATTAATGGTTTTGAATTTAGCGAACAAGCACGCATTCCTGATCCACATAGAATGCTTGAAGCTTATTATCAAAGTGCAACAACGCTAAATTTGTTGCGTGGATTTGCTAAGGGTGGTTTAGCAGATTTGCATGAAGTACATCGTTGGAATTTGGGCTTTTTAAAAAAGAGTGAACTCCATAAGCAATATACTGATATCAGTGAAAAAATTTCACAAGCTTTAGCTTTTATGGAAGCTTGTGGAATTAATACAAGTAATACGCCGAGTCTAAGAGAAGTTAGTGTTTATACTTCACATGAAGCTTTACTTTTGCCTTATGAAGAAGCTTTAACTAGGGTGGATAGTTTAAGTGGGGAAATTTACGATTGTTCAGCTCATATGCTTTGGATAGGTGAAAGAACAAGGGCGCTTGATGAAGCTCATGTACATTTTTTAAGAGGAGTAAAAAATCCTTTAGGGGTTAAAATAGGACCTAGTGCAAGTGCAGATGATATCATAGCTTTAGCAAATGTTTTAAATCCAAATAATGAAGAAGGAAGATTAAATATTATTATCCGCATGGGTGCAGATAAAATTATCAATAATTTGCCAAAAATTTTCTCTAAACTTAAAAGTGAAGGTTTAAATTTAGTATATAGCATAGATCCTATGCATGGAAATACAGTAAAAGCAGGTAATTTTAAAACACGTGAGTTTGATAAAATCATGCAAGAAGTGAGATCTTTTTTTGAGATTGCAATAAGCGAAAGAGTTTATCCAGGTGGGGTGCATCTTGAAATGACTGGGAAAGATGTAACAGAATGTACAGGTGGTGCAAGCAATGTTACTGCTCAAAGCTTGGAAGATCGTTATGAGACTCAATGCGATCCAAGGCTTAATGCGGATCAAGCATTAGAACTTGCTTTTTTAATCGCAGATTTGGTAAAAAAGGCTAGAAAATGAAACTTTATGGTATTAAAAATTGCAATTCTGTAAAAAAAGCTATGGATGCTTTAACACAAAAAGGCATTGTGTTTGATTTTATGGATATTAAAAAGATTAATCAAGATATTTTATACACATGGTTAAAACAAAAATCTTTTGAAGAACTTATCAATACTGCTGGATTAACTTCTAAAAAACTTGGTTTAAACAAAGAAAAAGTTAAAAATTTAAATGAAAAAGAACTTGAAAAAATTGTATTAGAAAATCCAAGTTGTATTAAGCGTCCTATTATCGAGTATGAGCAAAACATATATATTGGTAAGGAATATGAGAAAATGTTATGATAGAGTGTTTGATTACACTCTATTTTTTATTAATTGATTAATTTCATTTTGATATGGAAATCTTTCGCTTTCGCAATTAATAAGTTGTGTTTTAGAGAAGATAACTTTTCCGTCTACTTCAACGATAAAATCACCTCTGCCGCCAATTTCAAATTCTACTTCAACATCTTTGAAATCGCTTTGTAGTTCTTCTGCAACCCTTGCAGCTTGTGGGCGATAATTTCAAAGATTGCAATAAGCAATTTTTACTTTCATCATTTCATCCTTTGAAAAGTTCTTTTTATTAAGATTAAAATCTTAGATTTTATTATAGTTTATTTTGGCTGAATTTTTGCCTTTTTGTAAAATTTAAGTTGAAATTTAGGGCCAATTTCTTTCAAATTCAGCGAGAAAAATTTATAATTTTTATCAAAATTAAAATAAGTCTTAAAAAACTAAAGGAAGAAAATGAGTCAATTTACACACTTGCATTTACATACAGAATATTCTTTGCTTGATGGAGCCAATAAGCTTAAAGAATTAGCTTTTACTTTAAAAGAGCAGGGTGCTACAAGTGTGGCTATGACAGATCATGGAAATATGTTTGGGGCAATTGATTTTTATCAAACAATGAAAGCACAAGGTTTAAAACCTATCATTGGTATAGAAGCGTATTTGCATAATCATGATGAGTTAGATGATAAAAGTTCTCGTCAGCGTTTTCACCTTTGTTTGTATGCAAAAAATGAGATTGGATATCAAAATTTAATGTATTTAAGTTCTCAAAGTTATATTAAAGGCTTGTATTATTATCCGCGTATCAATAAAAAGCTTTTGGAAGATTATAGCGAAGGTCTTATTTGCTCTTCTGCTTGCTTACAAGGTGAAGTAAATTGGCACTTAAATACCTATAGTGAAAGAAATGTGCGTTTTGGTGCAAAAGGCTATGAAGCAGCAAAAGAAGCGGCATTATGGTATAAAAAAGTTTTTAAAGATGATTTTTATTTTGAAATCATGCGTCATGGTATAGGCGATCAAAGAATGATAGATGATGATATTATCAGACTTTCTAAAGAATTAAATATAAAAATCATTGCTACAAATGATACGCATTATACTTTTAAAGAAAGAGCGGCTGCCCATGAGGTTTTTATGTGTATAGCCATGGGAAAAAAACTTAACGATCCTGATAGAATGCGTCATAGTGTGCATGAATTTTATGTTAAAAGCCCTGAGCAAATGAGTGAGCTTTTTGCAGATATTCCAGAAGCTATAGAAAATACACAAGAAATCGCGCAAAAATGTAATTTAGAGCTTAATCTTGGCAATCCCACTCCACCGAATTTTAAATTTACAAGAGAATATGCTAAAGATCATAATATTATCTTACCTGAAGAAACAAAAGAATTTAGCTTTGATAATGATGATATAGTTTTTGAAGAACTTTGTAAAAAGGGACTTGAAGAGAGATTAAAATTTATCGATGAAAGCAAGCATGAAGAATACAAACAAAGACTTGAAGTAGAAATTAACATCATTAAAAATATGAAATTTTCAGGTTATATGCTTATTGTTCATGATTTTATTAAAGTAGCTAAAGATAAAGGTATTCCAGTAGGCCCTGGAAGAGGATCAGCTGCAGGAAGTTTGGTTTCTTATTGTTTAAGGATTACGGATTTAGATCCTATTCCTTATAGTCTACTTTTTGAGCGTTTTTTAAATCCTGAGCGTGTGAGCATGCCTGATATTGATGTGGATTTTTGTCAAGACAGACGTGCTGAAGTGATTGACTATGTGATTGATAAATATGGAGCGGATAAGGTTGCACAGGTGATTACCTTTGGTAAACTTTTGGCTAAAGGGGTGA
Source organism: Campylobacter sp. 2014D-0258 (assembly GCF_008000495.1). Lineage (NCBI taxonomy): Bacteria > Pseudomonadati > Campylobacterota > Epsilonproteobacteria > Campylobacterales > Campylobacteraceae > Campylobacter > Campylobacter sp. 2014D-0258. The sequence goes on along the minus strand of NZ_VOAR01000021.1, from coordinate 17,457 downwards.
TTCGTGATGTGGCTAGAGTTTGTGATATGAGTATTCAAGATGCTGATGAGCTTGCTAAACTTGTGCCTGAAGAGCTTAAAATCACTCTTGATGCTGCTTATGAAAAAGAACCTAAAATCAAAGAATTTATCGATCGTCATCCTAAAGGTCCTGAAGTTTGGGAGTATGCAAGAGCTTTAGAAGGATTAAATCGCAATGCGGGTATGCACGCAGCAGGTGTTGTAATTTCTAATGAAAGTTTATGGAAGAAAACTCCGCTTTTTAGACAAAGTAAAAATGATGAAAGACATTTGGTAACGCAGTATTCTAAAGATCATTTAGAAGATGTGGATTTGATAAAATTTGACTTTTTAGGTCTTAAAACCTTAACAGTAATCAATAATGCGATCAAGCTTATTAAAAAGCGTTACAATAAAGACATTATTTGGGAAACTATAGATGTAAATGATAGCAAAGTTTATAAAACCATACAAAGTGGAAATACTTTGGGAATTTTTCAAATCGAATCAGGTGGTATGCAAAGCTTAAATGCACGCTTAAAACCAGAGCGTTTCGAAGATATCATTGCGGTTCTTGCGCTTTATCGTCCAGGTCCTATGGAATCAGGAATGCTTGATGATTTTATCGACAGAAAGCATGGTTTAAAAAGTATAGAATATCCTTTTGACAGTTTAGAAAAGGTTTTAGAGCCTACTTATGGGGTTATTGTTTATCAAGAACAGGTTATGCAAATTGTTCAAATTATAGGTGGCTTTTCTTTAGGAGGTGCTGATGTAGTGCGTCGTGCTATGGGTAAAAAAGATCCTGAGAAGATGAAAAAGCTTAAAACTGATTTTGCGGATGGAGCAGAAAAACAAGGATATGATAGAGCAAAAGCTGAGGATTTATGGGAGCTTATCGTAAAATTTGCAGGATATGGTTTTAATAAATCTCACTCTGCGGCTTATGCGTTGATTACTTTTCAAACAGCTTATTTAAAAACTTATTATCCTAGTGAATTTATGGCAGCGCTTTTAACAAGCGAAGAAAACAATGTGGATAAAATTGCTGTTTATATTGATGAGATGAAAAAAATGAATATTAAACTTTTACCTCCATCGATTAACAAAGCGATCCGTGAATTTAGTGCTTTAGAACAAGATGGCAAGGATGCTATTATATATGGACTTGGGGCTATAAAAAGTGTGGGTATTCCTGCAGTTGAAAATTTACTTGAAGCAAGACAAGATGGAGAATTTAAGGATATTAATGATTTCTTAGGTAAGATAGATCCTACTAAAATAAACCGTAGAACATTAGAAAGTCTTATTAAGGCAGGGGCTTTTGATGAGTTTGGTTTTACTAGAAAAGCTTTGTTTGATAATATGGAAAATCTTAGCGAAGCATCGCGTAAAATGGCTGAAGTAAGAAAAAATGCTGCAAGTTCTCTTTTTGGTGAAGAGGAATTAACTTCAGGTGTTCAAGTAAATTTTACTCCCAAAAATGAAGAATTTGAAGTGATGGAAAAATTAGGATATGAAAAAGAAATTTTAGGAATTTATGTTTCAGGCCATCCTTTAGATCGATTTTATGAACAAATTAATGCCATAGATTATGTTAAAAGTTTAGATTTTGAAAGTTTAAAAAATAATGGAGAAATTTTAAATATAGGTAAAATTGAAGATTTTAAATCTATGATGAGTAAAAATAACAAACGTTATGGTAGACTTGAAATTTTAGATTATTATTCTTCGTTTGATGCTACTGTATTTGAAAGCAATGTAGAAGAAATAGAAAATATCATCAAAGATGAAAATTTAAAAAATAATGCCTATGGTTTTGTATTGGGATTTAAAGCTGAAGGAGGGGAGAAACCTAGCTTTTTTTTAAAAGCAATTAAAGATTTGCAAAGTCTTGAAGATGGCGAGATTAAAGCTATAAAAAAATTTGGAGCAAAAAAAGATTTTAAAAATAAAGAAGAAAATCATTTTACCGCAGAACCTAAGGAATTTGAAAAAAATATCATAGAGCTAGATTTGACAAGATTAAATAGAGAATTAATCTATGAAATTCATGAAATTGCTAGAAATGCACATAATCCTAATGAAAAAAATAATAAAAAACTTGTTTTAAAAGTTATTAGTGCGGGATCTTGCTTGCTTTATCATACAGATTTTATTATCTCTGATAGTATAGTAGAGGAAATTTCTAATAAATATGCTTAAGTAAGATTGTTCTTACTTAAGATTTTTAAATAAAATGCTTCCAAGTCTTACTAAGTTGGATCCGCATTTTATAGCAATTTCAAAATCATTACTCATCCCCATAGAGCAAATTTTAGCCCCATGTTTTTGAAGAATTTCATAAATTTTAAATGTAGTTTCAAAGCTTTTGATAATACTTTCTTTATCTTGGCTGTGTGATCCTATGCTCATTACGCCACAAAGATTTAGATTAGAGCATTCTTCTTGTATTTGTAAATATTCTTCTACAGCTTGATTTGGATCTAGACCGCTTTTGCTATTTTCATTTGCACTATTGATTTCTAATAAAGTATTTAATTTATAATCAAGTCTTTTGTCCGTAGCTTTAGCTATTTTAATACCATTGCAAGAGTGCCATAATATAGGTTTTTGTTTGATTAAGAGATTGATTTTGTTGCTTTGTAGCGTTCCTATAAAATGCCACTTTATGTCTAGTTTTTTTTCATCAAGATTTTCTTTTTTTTGTGCTAGAGCTTGGACTTGATTTTCTCCAAATTCTACTATACCTTGATCAAAAAGCTTTTCAATTATACTTGCATCGACATACTTGCTTGCGGCTACAAGACGAACGTTTTTGGTTTTTTCTAAAATTTGCTCTAAAGTCATTTTGATAAAGAAATAAGCCCTATTTAGGGCTTATATTATTGTAACAAATTAGCAATTTTGCTTTGAAGCTGTATATTGGATTGCGCAGCAACAAAAGCAGCAGCATTTTCTTTTAGATAATTGGCATTAAAATCATTGACATTTTTTGCCATGTCATTATTGAGTAAATTATTTTCAGCTGCTTTTGAGTTGATGCTATTTTGAACACTTGCATTAATATTTGATGTGATGGCATTGATACCTGAGCCTATTTCACTTCTTAAACTTCCAAGTTGATCCATAAAATTTGTAATACTATCTTGATTATCTATGCTTAATCCATCTGTTGCTAATGGATTTAAATTTGTAGTTTCAGTTCCGCTACCTACTACAAAATTCATAGTTTGAAAGACATTTTTTCCATTATAAGTTGCATTATTAAAAGAATCATTGATGGATTCTTGTATGCGTGTTGCTTCTGTTCTTAGCATTCCTTTTTGAGAATCATTAAGTGCAGCATTGTTCATTTTTACTGAAAGTTCATTAAGTCTATCTGCGCTTTGAGAGATATTGGTAAGGCTAGCATCTGCAATTTGTAAAACCCCTATAGCATCATAAGCATTTGCGACACCTTGATCTATAGTGCTTGATTGAGATCTTAAAGAATCAGCAATAGCTAAATTAGCACTATCAACTCCACTTATTGCGCGAACAGCTGCAATATTTTCTAAAGCTTTATCGCTAGCTTTTTGTGCATTATTTAAATAATAATTTTGTTGCATCATAGTTGCATCAGAGATCATCATGGCCTACTCCTTCTCTTTTGGATTTATTTAATATTTTATCATTTTTTTGCTATTTTAAAGCTTAAGAAATATAAAAAAACTTGCATTATCAAGATGATTTTAATCACCACTTCACTTGCATTATGGATACTGATAAATTCTTGAGTTTTTGTAGCGTTTTCGCCTAAGTTTTGGAGTTCAATTATGGTATTAGTAAAATAAAAAACAAATATTAAGCTTAAAATCAAAATAAGCAAACTCAGCATAAATTTTGAAAATTTTATTTGAAATTTCATTTCATCTTTTACAAGAGAATAAATTTCATGTAAAAAATTAACCACTGAAACAAAAATCAGCAAATATCCCATCTTAATAAAAATTTGCGTCATCATTAAGCCACTTTGAAAATGGCTCAACACTCCTTCTCCTATAAGATTTTGAGGAAAAAAAATTGTTGGTGCAACAACTATTCCTAGTATGAGTTCAACCCCTATGATGGAGGCAAGTAAAAATAAATTAACAGCTTTCAAGAGTTTCTCCTTTTATTTTTTATCATAACGCATATTTGTAAATTTAGCTATAAAAGCACGATTATAACCTTGTTCATCTTTGAAAAAATCAACAATGAAATTATTTTGATATAAAATTTTTTCCAAAATTTCTTTTTGATCATAGCCAAATTCGCAAGCTAAAAATTTAACTTTTTTATCAAGGGAAAAATGTATGATTTCTTCTAGAATTTCATATCCTTTTTCTCCTCCAAATAAAGCCTCTTTGGGTTCTTTTTGCACCCAAATATCTATAGGATATGAATTTTTAATATAGGGTGGATTTGAAAAAATAAAATCATAATTTTCTTTAATTTGCTTAAAATTACAAAGTTTAAAGTCAATCAAGTGATCGACTTTGTGTAATTTGGCATTCTCTAAAGCTAATTCTAAGGCTTTGGGATTGATATCGCAGGCTGTGATTTTTAACCCAAGTTCTTTGGCTAAAATAATGCTTAAAATTCCACTTCCAAATCCTATTTCTAAAATCCCATTAAAAGTATTTTTTTTGCATAAATTTAAAATTTGAAAAAGTAAAATTTCACTATCGTAGCGAGGGATTAGAATGCCTTTTTTTATCTTAAATTCTAAGCCCCAAAAATCCACTTTTTCAAATATATATTCAAAAGGTTCTCCAGATTTAAAACGCCTTATAAGCTTAAAATAAGGTTCATGATCTATTTGTATATCTTGGTTTAAAAATAACCAAGCTTTATCTTTTTTTAGATATTCACAGAGTATAAATACTGCTTCATTTTCATAACCTTTTAAGCTAGATTTAGCTTCCATAAGAGCATTTTTTATAGTCAAGAAAGAGCCTTGATTCTATCACTAATACTTGGATGGCTGAGATAAAAAAATGCATATATTTTACTTGTTTTGATAAAAGCTTTATTTTCTCTTGCTAGGGCTATCAATGCATTTTTCATATCTTCTTTGCTTGTAACTTTAGCTCCGTGTTGATCAGCCGCAAATTCATTTTTTCTACTTAAGGCATTAAGCATAGGAGAGATTAAAAAGTTAAAAATATTTGCCAAGATAAATAAAAGAGCAAACACACCGCCATTTACTCCTTCTAGATGACTTTCTAAGTAAACAAATTCAGGTAAATTTGCAAAAACAAAAAAAAGTAAAAACATAGTTATAGCGCCGTTAAATAAAGCTTTGATAATATCCTTATGAACAAAATGTCCAAGCTCGTGTCCTAAAACAGCTAAAAGTTCTCTTTCATTTAAGGCTTTTAATAATGTATCAAAAAGCACCACTCTTTTGCTTTTAAAAAGTCCACCAAAATAAGCATTTAAACGCTTATCTCTTTTGCTTGCATCAATAACATAAACCCCATTTGCACTAAACCCGCATTGTTTCATTAAAGAGCTGATTTTTTTCAATAAATTTTCATCGTCTAGTTTTTTCATTTTATTAAAAATAGGTGCTATTAAGGTAGGGTAGATGAGATTTATAATCACTATAATACAAAAGGCAAAAATAAAGGCCGCAATCCACCAAAAAGTTCCAAAAAAATCATAGCAAAAAAGCAAAGCATAAAGGATTAAAAATCCAAATATTAAAGTTAAAATAAGACTTTTCATAGTGTCTTTGATAAAAAGTTTTACAGTCATATTTGAAAAACCATGGGCTTTATCTTTGATAAAACTTTCATAAATACTTAAAGGTAGATTTAAAATACTTGTGATTATTAAAAAAGATAATAAAAATAAAGTATTTTCAAAACGAGTGTTGTTTAAGATAAGCAATTCTTTAAGATATAAAAATCCAAAACCTATCCATGCAATATTGATGATTAAATTATAAAAATTGGAAAATAGTTTAAATTTTTCATTTTCGATGGCAATATCTGCTGCATTTTGATAGTCTTTTTCGCTTAAAATTTGAGCTTGTTTGTCTTTTTCTCTTTCTAAGAAACGAATTTGAGCATAGGAAATCCAAGATAAAAGTGCTGTGTAAAGACATAAAATTGCAATTAAAGTCATTATTTTTCCTTGATTGGTTTTTTGCGAATTCTAGCTTAAAATAATGAAATAAAGTTAATAGTTTAAAATCTAAAATAATATTCTTTTCAACTAAGTTGGTGTATATTTATAAAAAAAGGATTAAAGAATGTTTTTTAAGAAAAAGATTTCACAAAAACAAAAAGAAAAGCCTAAAATTCCAATCAATGATGTGATTTTAGATGACAGACTTTGTAAGTTTAAAAATAAAGTGCAAAAGATAAGCAAAGATGAAGCTTCGGCAAGTCTGCTTGCTAGACAATTAAGCAGACTTATCAGAGCTAATAAATTTTAATTTTGACATTTTTTCTTAGGGCGAAAAACCTTAATAACTTCATCATTTGCTTCTATATAAGCACCTTCTATCAAATCGATACAGTAAGGTATAGCCGGAAAAACAGGCTCTAGGCATTCTTTTATAGCCTTAGGATTTCCTGGTAAATTAATGATAAAAGATTTATTGCGAATTCCTGCACTCTGTCTTGAAAGTATAGCTGTTGGGACATATTTTAAACTTTCTAAGCGCATAAGTTCTCCAAAACCTGGCATCATTTTATCACACACGGCTTCCGTGGCTTCTGGGGTTACATCACGAAGTGCTGGACCTGTACCTCCGCTTGTAACAATCAAATCGCATTTTTTTTCATCTGCTAGATAAAGTAATTTTTTAATGATCAAATCATAATCATCGGGGATTAATTCTTTATGATAAATAATATCATTTTTTATATATGAATTTAACACTCTTTCAATTTCAGTAGTAGCTTTATCTTCATATATACCACTACTTGCTCTATCGCTTAGGGTCAAAATTCCTATGTTTATTGTATCCATTGTTTCTCCTTAATAAATTTTTATAACCATCCTTTTTTCTTGAAAACAACCAAAGGTAAAATGATAGAAATTACCATCACGCCAAGCACTATGGGATAAGCATAGTGAAGTTCAAGTTCGGGCATGAATTTAAAATTCATACCATAAACAGTTCCTATTAAAGTAGGTGGCATCATGGCAACAGTTGCAACGGTAAAAATTTTAATGATTTTGTTTTGTTCTATGTTGATTTGGCTGGCTAAAATGGTTTGGATATTATCTAAGATATTAAGTTGCGAAACACTAAATTCAACCAAAGAATTTAAGTCTTTTAAAACTATAGTGAGATTTTGTTTTATATCTTTATCGATTTTATCGCTTTTTAGCAAAGAAGTCATAGCACGACGCTTATCAAATAAAGAATCTCTTACGCGCATATTAAGCTCTTGCAAACTTGAAATATCCTTTAGCATTTCATCATAACTATATTCATCTTTTTTTTCTAAAACACTTGTTCTTAAGCGTCTTGCTTCTTTATCTATCCATTCTAGTAAATCCGCATCTTTTTCAACGCGTACTTCAAACATTTTATCAATAATATCAAAACCATCTTCAAAATTCTTCGGACTAGCTAAAATCCTTGCTTGAATTTCTTCAAAAGTGCTAAATTCGTTATATCTTATAGTAAATAAGATATTTTTAGCGGTAGCAAAAGTAACAATTTCTGTGCGAAGCTTGATTAAATTCCTATCCTCTTCATCACTTTTAAGATCTCTTACTAAAAAATGAGCATTGATGGTTATTGTCGCATTATCTTCCCAATATTTTGCGCTAAGCTCTATTTCTTCCCTTTCTTCTTTTGTAGGAAACTCAAGATTAAATTCACTTGATATAAAAGCAATTTCTGCTGCACTTGGATGAAGTAAATCAATCCATAAAATATTTTGCGGTAGTTCTTGACTATCGAGATTAAAATTGATTCTTTGAACTAAAGCATTTTGAGTTTTGATATAAATATAAAGCATGATCGCTCCTTGTTTATGACTTTAAAATTATAACCTTGTTTGCTTAAAAATTAACTTGTTTCTAAAATGTTTCTAAAACTCATTAAATTTCCAAAATATTTTTTGAAAGGAAAAAAATGAGTAAGAAATTTTTCTTAAGTTTAGGTCTTGTTGCTTTATTGTTTTCAAATTCACAAGCTATTGATGAGAATTTGATTAAAGCTGCGCAAGCAGAAGGTAGGGTAAATTCTTTAGCTATGCCTGATACTTGGGCAAACTGGAAGGATACTTGGGCAGATCTTAAAAATCTTTATGACATAGAACATAGTGATACAGATATGAGTTCAGCTCAAGAAATTGCTAAATTTAAAACCGAAAAGAAAAATGCAAGCGGTGATATAGGGGATGTAGGGGCGTCTTTTGGAGAGATAGCGGTTAAACAAGGAGTAGCTCAGCCTTTTAAGACAAGTTACTGGGATCAAATTCCAACTTGGGCTAAAGATAAAGATGGAAATTGGCTTTTAGCTTATACAGGAACCATAGCTTTTATAGTCAATAAAGATGTAGTAAAAGATATACCTAAAACTTGGCAAGATTTGCTTAAGGGAAATTATAAAATTACCGTGGGCGATGTAAGTGTAGCAGCTCAAGCTGTGAGTGCAGTTTTGGCAGCTAATTATGCCTTAGGTGGGGATGAAAAAGATTTAAGTCCTGCTTTAGCTTTTTTTAATACTTTAGCCAAACAAGGAAGACTTGTAAATAATGATGTAAGTATAGCCAATCTTGAAAAAGGTGAAGTTGAAGTGGGTTTAGTTTGGGATTTTAATGGTTTAGGCTATAGAGATAAAGTGGGCAAAGATCGTTATGAAGTTTTAATCCCTGCTGATGGTAGTGTTATTTCGGGTTATACAACTATTATCAATAAATACGCAAAACATCCAAATGCGGCTAAATTAGCCCGTGAGTTTATACTTTCTGATAAAGGACAAATCAATCTAGCAAAAGGTTATGCAAGGCCAATAAGAATTGATCATATTACCTTGCCAGATGATATAAAAGCTAAACTTTTACCAAGTGAGCAATACAAAAATGCAAGAGCAATCAAAGATCAAAAAGCTTGGGAAAAAAGCGCTAAAGAATTGCCACAACTTTGGCAAGAAAAAGTTATAGTGGATATGAAATAAAGGAGATTGGATGAAAAAGGTTATTTTAACAAGTGCTATGCTTTGCAGTGTTTTATTTGGAGTTCAAGAGTATGAGGCCAATTTAGCAGGGCATATTATCATAGATTCTAAAAGTACAGTAAAACCTCCTAAGGATGCTCCTGATTTTTTTAAAACTTATGGGAAATTTGCAAATATCGCTAGAGAAGAAAAAATTGGAACTTTTAAATCTAAGGGAAACAGGGAAACAGATTTTTATTTACCTTTTAAAAATCAACCTATACAAGGACATAGTGGGATAAAATATATTCCAAAAAAAGATGTTTTTTGGGTAATTAGCGATAATGGCTTGGGTAAAAAGTATAATTCTTATGATGCCATGCTTTATGCTCACGAGTTTAAATTTGATTTTAAAAACTCAAAATACGAACTTTTAAAAACAGTTTTTTTTAAAGATAGTGATAAAAAATACCCCTATCCTATAACCACCGAAACAACCAAAGAAAGGTATTTAAGTGGGGTTGATTTTGATACTGAGAGTATACAGGTTATCAATGATGAATTTTATATAGGTGATGAATTTGGTCCTTATTTGCTTCATTTTGATAAGAATGGGAATTTAAAAGAAGTTTTTGATGTGTATGTGGAGGGTAAAAAACTTATTTCTCCTGATAATCCAAGTTTAAAATTTAGCGATAAGCCTGATGGAGAAAATGAGAAATTTAATATCAAGCGTTCTAAAGGCTTTGAAGCTATGGCAAGCTCTAAAGATGGTTCTAAACTTTATTTGCTTTTAGAAGGAAGCATTTATAATAACAACGCTTATGAGAATGAAAAAGGTAAAGAATATCTAAGAATCATAGAATTTAATGTAAAAAATAAAAAATTCACTGGAAAAACTTATAAATATTTCTTAGAAGATAAAAGCCATTCCATAGGTGATTTTAATATGATAGATGATAAATACGGCATCATCATAGAAAGAGATCAAAAAGAAGGCACTAAAGATAAGGCTTGCAAAGAAGGTGAAGATACTAAGCATTGTTTTAATAATGTAGCTCAATTTAAAAGAATTTATAAGGTTAAATTAGATGATAAAACTCATGAAGCTCAAAAAATTTCTTATATAGATCTTTTAAATATTAAGGATAGAAATAAAATTTCTAAAAAGCCTTTGGTAAATGATAAATTTGTTTTTCCTTTTGAAACCATAGAAGGTGTGGATATAGTAGATGACTCTCATATAGTCGTAGAAAATGACAATAACTTTCCTTATTCTTCAAGTAGAGAACCTAATAAAACTGATGATAATGAATTTATTTTACTTGAAGTAAAAGATTTTTTAAAGAGTAAATGATGTCCAAAGCTATTTTAGTTGTGCTTGATGGCTTAAATTGTAAAAGTGCTAGTATAAATATGGGATATTTAAATGCGCTTTGCAAAGAGAATTTAGGCAAATTTTATTCTTTAGAATGCGAACTTCCTAGTATGTCTCGTCCTTTATACGAGTGCTTATTAACAGGCGTAAAGCCTGTTTTAAGTGGGATAATTAATAATAAATTGAGTTTTTCAAAACAAACAAGCATTTTTGACCTTTGCAAAGAACAAGGCTTAAAAGCTGGAGGCGCAGCTTATCATTGGGTTTTTGAGCTTTATAATAAAAAAGAATTTATTCCTTCTTTACATCGCCACATAGAAGATGAAAATTTAACTTTGCCTTATGGACATTTTTATTATGAAGATGATTATTTAGATTCTCATTTATTTGCAGATGGGGAGCATTTAAGAAACAAATATAATCTAGATTTTACTCTTATACATTCTATGAATATAGATGATGCAGGACATAAATTTGGCTCACACTCTATTGAGTATGCTAATAAAACCAAAAAAGTTGATATTTTGATTTCTGAGTATTTGCCTACTTGGTTAGAACAAGGTATTAATGTAATCATCACAAGCGATCATGGTATGACAGAGGGTAAAAGTCATGGAGGCTTAAGTGAAGATGAAATTTTAGTGCCTTTTTTCACTTTTGGTAGTGCTTTTTCGTATGAAAATGCCAAGATAAAACAGGATGAAATTTGTGGCAGTATCTGTGAAATTTTAGGACTTAAACACGATAAGAGATATAATGATGAAATTTTAAAGGCCAAAAAATGAAAGAAAAATTTCTAGCCTTTTTAAGTATTTTACCTTTTTTTATAGTTTTTACTTTTTTTATGATAGCGCCTTTGATTTGGATTGTTTTTAATGCTTTTTATGTAGAAGAGGATGAAATTTATTCTTTAGCCAATTTTATACATATTTTTGAGTCCAAATTCTATCTACAAAGCATTATAAATTCTTTACAAATCAGTTTTATTTCTAGTATTTTTGGACTTTTAATAGGGCTTTTGGCGAGCTATTCTTTATTTGTTTTAGCTCCATCAAAAATATGTAAATTTCTTTTTTCTTTAAATACTATGATAAGTAATTTTTCAGGAGTTCCTTTAGCTTTTGCTTTCATTATAGTTCTTGGAAGCAATGGTGTAGTTAATGTGTTTTTGAAAAATTTAGGCATAGAGCCTTTTGTTAGTGTTTATGCTAATTTCGGGGTAAATATTGTTTATGTGTATTTTCAAATTCCTTTGGCGATCTTGCTTTTGCTTCCAGCTTTTAAAAGTCTTGAAAATTCACATTTAAATGCTTGTAAAATGTTAGGTGGAGGCAATTTTTTATATTGGTTAAAAATAGCTTTGCCTTTGCTCGCTCCTACTTTGTTTGGTGTTTTTGTGATTTTATTTGCCAATGCTTTTGGAGCTTATGCGACTATTTATGCTTTAAGTTCGGGAAATTTTAATGTCGCTCCTGTAAGAATCGCTGCTTTAATCGCAGGCGATATCAATCTTGATCCTTATATGGCTAGTGCTTTAAGTATCATTATAACTATTATCATGCTTGTTGTTACCTTTATAGCCAATTTCCTTTCTAAAAAATATAATTTTAAGGTGCTTTAAATGAATGAAAATTTGAGTTTAAAAGCTAAAATTTATCATTATGTAGTTTTGTTTTTGGTTTTTTTGTTTTTAGCTTTGCCTTTAATGGCTACTTTTTTATATTCTATTTCCACTTCTTGGGGTGTAAGTGTTTTGCCTGATGATCTTACGCTTAAATGGTATCAAGAACTTTTTCATGACGAAAGATTTTTACTTGCTCTTTGGCATTCTTTGCTTGTTTGTGTGGGCAGTATTTTACTTTCTGTGATTCTTGTTTTTTCTTTGGTTTTTGTGCTAAATTATTATTTTTTAAAATTAAAAGCCTTTGTAAATATACTTATTATCATGCCTTTTGCTGTACCTCCTATAGTTAGCTGTGTGGGGCTTTTGCAACTTTATGCTGACAATATAGGAGGCACAGCTTGGATACTCATTTTTACTTATTTTACTATAGCTTTGCCTTTTATATATAGGGCTTTAGATAATGCTATGTCTAATGTCAATTTAAATGAACTCATCGCATCTAATGCTATGCTTGGAGGTTCTTTAATGGGAGCGATTTTTAAGCTTGTCTTGCCTAATTTAAGAAATGGAATTTTGGTGGCAGTTTTTTTAAGTTTTTCTTTTTTAATAGGCGAATTTTTATACGCAAATATTCTTGTAGGAAGTGCTTATGAGACTTTGCAAGTTTATCTTTATAATATCAAAAATCAAAGTGGGCATTATTCCAGTGCTTTGGTAATAGTTTATTTTGTATTAATTTTTATAACAACTTTTATAGCTAGTTTGATTAAGGAGTGAAAAATGGCTTATTTAAAGATTAAAAATTTTAAAAAAGCTTATGGGGATAAAATTATTTTCGAAGATATTAATTTTAGTGCTAAAAAGGGTGAGTTTATAACCCTTTTGGGCCCAAGTGGCTGTGGAAAATCCACTCTTTTAAGGTGTATAGCAGGGCTTAGCCAAATTAATGGAGGAAAAATTTCTTTAAATGATAAAGATCTTACCAAATTAAGCCCTCAAAAAAGAAATATAGGTATGGTTTTTCAAAATTACGCTCTTTTTCCAAATCTTAACGTTTTTGAAAATATAGCTTTTGGTTTAAAGATCAAAAAAATGGATAAAAAGGACATAGAAAAAAGAGTGAAAAAAATGTTAAAACTCGTCGAGCTTGAAGAATACGCTAAAACTTATCCACATAAGCTTTCAGGCGGACAAATGCAAAGAGTGGCTTTAGCAAGATCTTTGGTGACTAAACCTGATTTACTTTTACTTGATGAGCCTTTATCGGCACTTGATGCTAAAATTCGTAAGCATTTAAGGGTGCAAATTAAAGAAATTCAAAAAGAACTTGAACTCACAACTATTTTTGTAACGCACGATCAAGAAGAAGCTTTAGAGTTATCCGATAGGATTATTTTAATAAATGAGGGTAAAATCATACAAAATTCCAACGCAAACAATCTTTATCTTTTACCAGAATCTCATTTTGTGGCTAGCTTTATAGGAAATTACAATATTTTAAGCCCTAAAGAGCTTGATAACTTGGGTTTAAAACACGATTTTAAAAAAGATATAGCCTTGCGTCCTGAAACCATAGAAATTTCTAACGAAGGCTTAGAGGCTAAGATCAAAGAAAAATCATTACTAGGCAATATCATACGCTATAGGGTTAGAGTGCAAGAAATTGAATTTAAGGTAGATACTTTAAATTTTAGCACTCATAGTACTTATGAAGCAGGTGATAAAATCGCTTTAAAATTCAATCTTTCTTTAGCAAAAGAGTTAAAATGAAGCTTGTTTTATTTGATTTAGATGATACTTTAATACAAGGCGATAGTGCTAAACTTTGGCTTAAATTTTGTGTTGAAAAAGGTTTTTTACCTCAAGAATATTTAGAAAAAATCGTTTTTTATCAAAAACAATATCAAGAAAAAAAGCTTGATATGGATGAATTTATGACTTTTTTCTTCAAAGTGTTAAGGGTAAAAATGAAGATAGAATTTCATCTTTAGTAGATGAATTTATAAAAATTTATATAAAACCTTATGAAAAAGCTAAAGAACTTATAATCAAATATCAAGATCAAAGGTGTATTATAATTTCAGCTACGGCTGAATTTTTAGTTAGAAAAATCGCCTCTTTTTTGGGAGTGAGAGAAAGCATAGCCATAAAATGCGAGCGTGTGGGCGATAAATTTAGTGGAAAAGCTTACGGGGTTTATAGCTTTAAAGAAGGTAAGGTTTTAAGACTTAAAGAGTATTTGGGTAAAGATTATGAAAAATGGATGAAAGATTCTTATTTTTTTAGTGATTCTATCAATGATTTACCTTTACTAGAGTCTGTTAGCAAAGCCTTTGTATGTAATGGTGATGAAAAAATTTTAAAAATTGCAAAAGAGAGAAAATATGAAATTTTAACTTTTTAAGCTATAAGCGTGAAAATTCACGCTTATTCTAATTCATATTTTTTAATTAAAGTATCATAAAATCCATCAGTTTTTGCTTCATCTATGCCTTTGTTAAATATTTCAATAATATCTTTTTGTTTATTTTTATCAAAAGCAAAACTAAAGCCTTCTCCTCCATCTGTTTCTTGGTAGAAACTTACCAATTCTGGATTTTCAGCTAAAAAACCTTTAGCAGTATCTTGATCAGCTACAATAGCATCGATTTTGTTGTTTTTTAGTGCTAAAACAGCTATGTTTAAATCTTTATTGCTTTGTACTTGTGCATTTTTGATAGCTTTTGCAGTATTTTCTTGTAAAGTTCCTAGTTGAACTCCTATTTTTTTACCTTCTAAATCATTCTTTGTTTGAAGAGAGTCGTTGTTTTTTAGCTTAAGATAAAGATTTTTACTCATATAGTAAGGTTTCGTAAAATCAACACTTTGTCTTCTTTCATCAGTTGCGCTCATAGCTGAGGCAATCATATCGATTTTGCCAGCTTTTAAAGCAGGAATCAATCCATCGAAATTGGTTTCAACCCAAACAATTTTAATACCATTTTTTTTGGCAATCTCTTCAACCAAATCAGTATCAAAACCTGTAAGTTTTGAGTTTTCTTTATAATTAAAAGGTTTATAATTTGGAGCAGTTCCAACCTTTAATTCTACACTTGCATTTGATTCTTTATTTTTAGAATCACTACAAGCACCTAAAAATAAACCAACTAAAGCAACTAGAGCAATGCTTAATATTTTTTTCATTTTTTTCCTTTGATATAAAATGTTTTAAAATTATACTTATTTTAAATTTATATTTAATTAAGTCTGGATCAATTTTTAGAAAAGTTATATTAATGTTGTGCTTTTAGATAATATTTAAATAATTATAAAAGTATTTTTTTAATATTTAAAATAAAATTTTATTTAAGAATATATTAATATAAAATTTGTTAAATTTTCATTAAATTTAAATATTGAAAAATAAAATATCAAATTAATATTTTATTTTATAATCAACTCAGGACATACGGGATAGTGTTGCAAATAATCAATTTGCGATAAATCAAAAGGATTTTATTTTAGTGAGAAATGAGATGAAAAAATATTTTAATATTTTTAAAATTTTTACAAATAAGACAAATGCAAAATTTGGCTTGGGCGTTTGTAGTGTGGTTTTATCTTCTTCGGTTTGTTTTGCGGCGGTTCAGGCTACAAGCAAGGATGGAAAAATTTTTTATATTTCTGAACATTCTTTTAAGGATAATCAAGTTTATGATTTTCAAGCAGAAATTTTTAAAAAAAATTAATGGAAAAAATTTCTATGCTTCTAAGTCAAAATATCCTATATTAAATTTAACTATGATTTATAATAACCCTAAATCTGGAAATAAAAATTTATGCAAGCTTGAAATTTTAACTCCGGATACTTCAAAAGAAGAGATCATAACAGCTTTTAGCACTTTAGGAACCGTATCTTCAGATACTCAAGCCGTTCCTAGTTCTTTTATGCCTTTTATTGTAACAGCTTATGCTCAAAATACAAATGCAACAAATAATAAACTTATATTAGAAAATGGAGAATTATCTTCTGTGTATTTTTGCAAACCAAGCATAGGGGATTGTGGAGTACCTAATAATTCTCAAAAAGGCGATCGTTTTAAGTATTTAATTGCTGCGGCGTTTACTGACAGGGAGGGGGATTTAACAATCAAACCATTTTAAAAGAAAACTCCTATATCAATAATGGGTGTAGAAAATATCTACACCTTGCCCTTAAATGGAGCTCCTTATATTTCAGGATCTGTAGCTTTTGATGGTGAAGCTAAAGACAATAAATTAATCTTAGAGTCAAATACAAAAATTGACCTTCATAATTCCCAGTATTTTTCAGATGAAGAAGGTAAGGATATTTATGATGAAAGAATTACTCGTTTAATGGGAGCTTTTGGCATAAATTCTAATTTACAAAACAATAAAGTTCTTATCGATTCAGCCAATATCGTCCTTCATGGGCCAGATGGTGAGTATACAGCTCGTTCGACCTTTGAAATTTTAGGTGCTTTAGCTGATGTAAATAATCTTAAAAAATACAATGTAAGTAAAAATTCCGTAATAATTAAAAATTTAAATTTAGATTTAATGGTAAATTCGCAAAATAAAATAACTTTTTATGATGCTGTTTTATTTGGAGAAATTTACGGTGGAAGAACATTACAGGGCTGTCCGTCCGTTCCGTTACTTCCCCCTGTGCTTCAAGGTCTGGTCGGATTCCCTGCAACGGCAGAACTCCGTGTAGGATAATTCCACATAGCCGCCACTTTCTCTGATATATACCTTTCTTGGTGCATATTTCACCATAAATACCTCCCATCTGAATTTTTGAAATGTAAAAAATCCAGATGGAGAGGCGGAGAACGACACCGCATATCAGAAACAGCCCTACGGCACTTTCCAACAAAAATCGACAAAAGAAAAACCGCAAAGGCTCTGTGACCTTTACGGTTATAGGAAATAGTAATTCTATTGTATGGAGATTGTACTTCTACTTTCAAGGTGAGAAGTACCGTTGCACTGGCAGAAATTTTTTTAACTGGTTTCCTGCCGTTCTCTGATATGCTATGTATTGATAAATTTTGC
The DNA here is from genome assembly GCF_008000495.1 of Campylobacter sp. 2014D-0258. Taxonomy (NCBI): domain Bacteria; kingdom Pseudomonadati; phylum Campylobacterota; class Epsilonproteobacteria; order Campylobacterales; family Campylobacteraceae; genus Campylobacter; species Campylobacter sp. 2014D-0258. Next base: position 244 of record NZ_VOAR01000021.1, on the reverse strand, counting down.
TTCGTATGAGCAGATAGATAACTGCCCGAAAAAAGGACATAAAAAAATCCCTCCAAATTTAAAAACAAATTCAGAGGGTAATTTAGGGTATAACAAAATAACCCACCCGAATATCGTTTTTTTTTATTTGGTGAGTTTGTTCTTTCAAATACGAAACAAAAAGAGCCGATGATTCGTGAATTGTTCCACAATTTCATCGGCTCTGCGTCTTAAGCGTCTGGCTCTTTGATGACAGTTATCTTCA
>NZ_VOAR01000028.1:0-570 GCF_008000495.1 Campylobacter sp. 2014D-0258 | reverse complement strand
AAAGGAAGTTGTTTAGCAAGAGAAGGTCCTGCAGAAACTACTATAGCATTTTCAAATTTGTTTTTTCTTTCACTTAAGATTCTTTGAAAAGGAATGCTTTCAAGCATAAAAGGGATGTTTTGTAAAAACTGTCCATGTGTTAGCAAAGGTAAAAAACAAGTAATATCTGCATTTCTTATTGCTACACTTGCACTTTTAATACAAATTTCATTTAAAGATAAAATAGAAGTTTCATAGTATTTAAGATAATAATGCGAGCTAATAAACATTTCATATAAACTTAAATACTCTAAAATACTTTGCTGATCAAAAATCATAGCAATTTGAATTTCTAAATCCTTTGCAACACAGTCAAATAATACAACCTTATAAACTTTCAACTCCTCACTCAAATCTATCACACTTAAAGCCAAGATAAAAAGTTCGATTTCACTTTCAAATATAAAAAGATGTTTATAGTGTTTAGCTAAATTTTTAATCAGTAAAGCATTGCCTATACCATAAATACATACAAAAGGATATCTAGGAGTTTTTTCTAAAATACTTTGATAGAAAAAATTTATTTCTTCT
>NZ_VOAR01000020.1:0-597 GCF_008000495.1 Campylobacter sp. 2014D-0258 | reverse complement strand
CACCCCAAAACGGAACAGATTTTGCTTGTATTAGTTATATAAATATATTTAGGTTGAAGGCAGAAAAATCTAAATTAAGGAATTAATATGAGTATCTTTAGTATCAATGATAACTCAAACTATGGTTCTATACTTTCACAAGCAAAAGCTAATAAAGAAAGTAAAGAAAATTCCAAAATAAGTTTTGCTAATACTTTTTTAAAACAAAATGCTAGTAAATTAAATGAAATTCAAAATGCAAATTCACAAACTCTAGCAAGAAGTGAAGTATTAAATTCTACTAATACAACAAATACTAGCAATAATACTAATTTTAGTATAAGTAGTAAGACAAATTCTCCTAATTATGATATATCAAGTGAATTTAAAAACTCTATTTATACTCTAAAATACAAACAAGCAGATATAAGTAATACTTCTACTAATACAGCCTATGGTTATAGTGTAGATAAAGATGGTTATATGGGAAGTGATTTTAATAAAGCTGCAGGATTGCCTGAAGATTTTAAGATACATAAATCTACTTTGGATGAGATTAAAAAAGCTGCCGAAAATGATCCTGTTGTTTCAAGTACAAAAGAATACTTAGGAGTAAGC
>NZ_VOAR01000027.1:0-777 GCF_008000495.1 Campylobacter sp. 2014D-0258 | reverse complement strand
TTTCTACAGGACCATCTCTTACTAAACAACTTCCTTTATTAAAAAAGTATGCTAGTAAAGCTACGATTTTTTGTGCGGATTCTTCTTATCCTATTTTAGCTAAGCATAATATTAAGCCCGATTATGTGCTTTCTTTGGAAAGGATTCCTTTAACTTCTGAATTTTTTAACAATGATTTTGGGGAATTTGATAAGGATATTGTGTTTGTTTGCGCAGGGGTTGTTCATCCAAAAACAATTGAATATTTAAAAAATAAAACTTTTATCATAACTCAAAAAATTCTTGCCTTTCCATATTATATAAATCTTAAAGATTTTTCTTATGCTGCTATAGGATTTAGTGTTGCACATATGGCTTATGAATTTGCAACTCATCTAAATTATAAAAACATCATTTTTATAGGACAGGATTTAGCTTATGCAAAAGATGGATTTTCTCACACTAAAGATTATAGCAATCTTGATAAACATGAAGGACATTTTCAAAGAGATAAGGGTAAATTTCAATGTTTAGCTTATGGAGGCAACGGAAAAGCTGAAAGTTCCGAAGTTTGGACTATGTTTAGATTTTTTTTGCAAGATACCATTTCAAGAAATATTATTTCAACCACCTACAACTGTACCGAAGGTGGAGCAAGGATAGAAGGAACCATAGAAAAACCTTTTTTATGGGCTTGTGAGAATTTACTTGATAAAGATTTAAATAAACCTTTTGAAAAATTAGAACCTTTAAGTTTAAATAAACAAAATGAGTTTTTACTTAAGGCTTATTATAAAG
>NZ_VOAR01000016.1:0-792 GCF_008000495.1 Campylobacter sp. 2014D-0258 | reverse complement strand
TTTCTACAGGACCATCTCTTACTAAACAACTTCCTTTATTAAAAAAGTATGCTAGTAAAGCTACGATTTTTTGTGCGGATTCTTCTTATCCTATTTTAGCTAAGCATAATATTAAGCCCGATTATGTGCTTTCTTTGGAAAGGATTCCTTTAACTTCTGAATTTTTTAACAATGATTTTGGGGAATTTGATAAGGATATTTTGTTTGTTCTAAAATCCTATGTCCACCCTCATACTACAAAATATCTTCAAAAAAATAATAGAAATTTTATGCTTGTATCTACATATGCAAGTTTTATAAATTATTTAAAACTTGATGATTTTGGGTATTTTAATATGGGATTTAGTGTAGCTAATATGAATTTTTTACTTGCTATACATTTAAAGCATAAAAATATCGTTTTAATAGGACAAGATTTAGCTTATGCTAAAGATGGACTTTCTCACACTAAAGATTATAGCAATCTTGATAAACATGAAGGACATTTTCAAAGAGATAAAAACAAATATACCACTCAAGCTTACGGAGACAATGGAAAAGTTGAAAGTTCTTTTGTTTGGACTCTTTTTAGACATAATTTTGAACAAGATGTGGCCAATGCAAAAAAAAATTATTATATTACCACCTACAACTGTACCGAAGGTGGAGCAAGGATAGAAGGAACTATAGAAAAACCTTTTTTATGGGCTTGTGAGAATTTACTTGATAAAGATTTAAATAAACCTTTTGAAAAATTAGAACCTTTAAGTTTAAATAAACAAAATGAGTTTTTACTTAAGGCTTATTATAAAG
>NZ_VOAR01000004.1:0-845 GCF_008000495.1 Campylobacter sp. 2014D-0258 | reverse complement strand
ATGACCTTCACCCCTACCCAAAAAGAACTCTTTAACAAAAACATTGAGGCTTTAAGTAATATTCTTTTAAAAGAAAGTTTAAAAGAAATCAAGTCTAGTAAATTTGAACTTATCTTAGGTAAAGATAATCTAGATATAAATTTAAAAGATACAAGTGATAATACTTTTCTTTATGAAAATGTTATTGATGAATTAAACTCTATGCTAAACACTTATAATGATAAATATCTACTTTATCCTGTATTATATTTTTATGGTTTTGGAAATGGAATTTTATTTAAAGCTTTATTGCAAAATAAAAATCATCAACATATTGTTGTTTTTGAAAAAGATATAGAAATCATTTGGGTGATATTTCATATCTTAGATTTTTCAAGTGAATTACAAAGTGCAAGATTGATGATTTTGAATACAAGTTCTTTGGATATAGAATTTTTTTCTAATTTTTGCTCTAGCAAACCTTTCTTTCAATTTTCTAGAATTTATTTTTTAGAACTGATGAGTCATTATTATGAAAGATTTCATGAAGATATTTTAGGATTGAATAAAAAATTAGCAGAAAATTTTAAAAATTCTATTGTTTCTTATGGTAATGATCCTCTTGATGCTCTTCAAGGCATAGAACAATTTGTTTATAATCTTCCTCAAATGATTACCCATCCTAGTTATAAAGAATTACTTTCTAAAAGAAAGGGTATAAGTGATACAGCTATCATTGTTTCTACAGGACCATCTCTTACTAAACAACTTCCTTTATTAAAAAAGTATGCTAGTAAAGCTACGATTTTTTGTGCGGATTCTTCTTATCCTATTTTAGCTAAGCATAATATTAAGCCCGATTATGT
>NZ_VOAR01000012.1:0-973 GCF_008000495.1 Campylobacter sp. 2014D-0258 | reverse complement strand
ATAAAACAAAAAATGTTTCTACTATAGAAGTAAAAAGCAATGATGAATTTGGACAAATCTCAAATGCTATCAATGAAAACATTCTTGCTACTAAAAGAGGCTTAGAACAAGACAATCAAGCCGTTAAAGAATCAGTTCAAACCGTATCAGTTGTAGAAGGTGGTAATTTAACAGCAAGAATTACTGCTAATCCAAGAAACCCACAACTTATTGAACTTAAAAATGTTCTAAATAGACTTCTTGATGCTTTACAAGCTAGAGTAGGTTCTGATATGAATGAAATTCAAAGAGTATTTAATAGTTATAAATCTCTTGACTTTACTACTGAAGTAAAAGATGCCAATGGAGCTGTAGAGGTAACTACTAATGCACTAGGGCAAGAAATCATTAAAATGCTAAAACAAAGTTCAGACTTTGCTAATGCTTTAGCTAATGAAAGTGGAAAATTACAAACTGCTGTTCAAAGCTTAACCACTTCTTCAAATTCTCAAGCTCAATCTTTAGAAGAAACTGCAGCAGCTTTAGAAGAGATCACTTCTTCTATGCAAAATGTTTCAGTTAAAACTAGTGATGTTATCACTCAATCTGAAGAGATTAAAAATGTTACAGGTATTATAGGTGATATTGCAGATCAAATCAATCTTTTAGCTTTAAATGCAGCTATTGAAGCAGCTCGTGCTGGAGAACATGGTAGAGGCTTTGCAGTGGTAGCTGATGAAGTTAGAAAGTTAGCTGAAAGAACTCAAAAGTCTTTATCAGAAATTGAAGCTAATACTAATTTACTTGTTCAATCTATCAATGATATGGCAGAAAGTATTAAAGAACAAACTGCAGGTATCACTCAAATCAATGATAGCGTAGCTCAAATTGATCAAACTACTAAAGATAATGTTGAAATTGCTAATGAATCAGCTATTATTTCTAGTACAGTAAGTGATATAGCTAATAATATCTTAGAAGATGTTAAGAAGAA
>NZ_VOAR01000002.1:0-1029 GCF_008000495.1 Campylobacter sp. 2014D-0258 | reverse complement strand
AAGGCTGTATAAACTCATCTTCATCTAAAGAGTGATTAAAATTTTCTATATTTTGATAGACTTTTTCTAAAAATTCTAAAGGCAAAAGAAAATCTTTACTGAGTATATTTTCTAAAATTTGTTTTAAAGCTAAGGCATCGTCTAAAAATCTTTTAGCATTATCTTGATCTTTTTGTATTTTTTCTTTGAATTTAACTAGGAGTTTATCACTTCTATTTTTAGTTAAACTTTTTGGAAATTCAAATTTAGGTTTTTCTTTTGTAAGGAGTTTTTCACAACATTCTTTAAAAGAAAGTTCTTCAGTGAAATTAATCCTTGCTCCACCTTCAGTAGCATTGTAAAATTTAGCCTTTTGATCATTGCAAGCAAAAAGATATTCAAGTTTTATACGATAATCATTCCAAGTTATATGGGTTAAAACTTCTCCTTTGCCTCCATAGGCAGGGACTTTAAGTTTATCTATATTTTCTTCACCGCTAAATTTCTCTCCAAAATCAAAACCTTTTGAGTGTGAATTTCCTTCTTCATCAAAGGCTAAATCTTGCCCTATCATAATAATATTTTTAAATCCTAAAGCTAAAGCTAAAGTATAAGAAAAATGACTTACATGAGTACCTGTATCAATATAACCAAAGTCATTAAGGTTAAAGCGTTGATAAATGGCTTTATTTCTTAAAACAATCATACAATTTTCAGCCTTTAAACTATGCACGACATTAGGATGAGTAGCACATGAAAGCACATTTAAAGAAGTTTTATTTTCTTTATTTTGAAAAAATTTCATTGCTAGATCAGTAAAATCTAAATTCGTCACATAATCAGGCACTATGCCTTTTTTCTCAAGCATACTCAAAGCCCCATCAGCACAAAAGATCACTGCTTTTTCTTGATAAGCTTTAAGTAAAGGAAGTTGTTTAGCAAGAGAAGGTCCTGCAGAAACTACTATAGCATTTTCAAATTTGTTTTTTCTTTCACTTAAGATTCTTTGAAAAGGAATGCTTTCAAGCATAAAAGGGATGTTTTGTAAAA
>NZ_VOAR01000023.1:0-1471 GCF_008000495.1 Campylobacter sp. 2014D-0258 | reverse complement strand
AAATGAAACGCATTATCTTACTATCTAGTTTAGCTATCTTAAGCCTTTATGCTAGTGATACTAAAGATAATAAAAAAACCATACAAATGTTAGAACAATCTCCTTATAAAGAAGATGCTAACTTAAAAAACTACAACAAACACTTTAAAAGTAAAAGATGGAGTGATTATCATAGATCATTCTAATACTAGTGATGACAATAATTCAAAAACCATCAACACAAAGAAAAACACTCAAAAAGATAATAACAACACTCAAAAAAATCAACCTAACTTGTCTAATGATAATACTTTAAAAACTAAAACCCCAAATTCAAACACTCCTTCTTTAAAAAATACTTCTAAAGAAGAATCAATTCATAAAGTTAGCTTTAACTTTCATATTACCAATAAAAACATAAACTTTAAAGATCTAGGTTTAGATGAGCAAGTTTTACAAGAAGCCTTAAACGATTACAAAAAAGAAAGTATTTCAGTTCAAGACTTACAAGATATAGCCAATATCATTTCTTATTATGTTCAAGTTAGTGGTTATCCTGCTGCTACAGCTTATATCCCACAACAAGAACTAAAAGATCAAATTCAAATCAATATCACCTTAGGTGTTTTAGGTAAATATGTGGTTCAAAACAATTCTAGTGTAAGAGATTATGCTATAGAAAGTAAATTACCTAATCATAAAGGTGAAATCATCACTACTAAATTAGTAGAAGATGCAGTTTATAAAGTCAATGAAATGTATGGTATACAAACCCTTGCTTCTTTAAAAGCAGGAGATAATCCAGGTGAAACAGATGTAGTGATAGAAACTACCCCTAGTGATAGCTTTGTTTCTGTATTGTTTTATGGGGATAATTATGGTATAGAAGAATCAGGCAGATATAGGGGCGGTGCTAGTATGAGTTTTAATAACATAGCTCATCAAGGAGATAGTCTTAATGCTTATTTGCAAAGAAGCGATGAAGCACAAACTAACTATGGTATAAGCTATACTACTTTCTTAGGGAATTTAAAAATCACTCCAAGTTATTCTAAAGGAAACTATGCTTTAGGGGGAATTTGGAGAGAATTTGACTTTATAGGAACTTCTGAAAATCTAGGTATAGATTTAAAATATCCTTTGTGGATTACGACTTATAATTCTTTTTATTTAACTTCAAGCTATTATCATAAAAAGCTTCGTGATTCTAAATTTGATATTTTAACTTTTGATAAAAGCTCTGATACAATAAGCTTTGGTATAGAAGGAGTTTATAATGGTATTAGTAATGATAGTTTTTCTTATAGTGCTAATAAGCTATGGTAATGTTAAAGATGAAGGTATGACTATAGTAGGTATAGGAACAAGCAAAGTAGGTGGAGTAGAATTTGGAAAATTTGCTAAACTCAATGTCAATCTTAACAATGCTTATTTCCTTAATGATACCTTTACTCATCTTTTTAGTTTAAATTATCAACAAGTTATCAATGGA
>NZ_VOAR01000009.1:0-1529 GCF_008000495.1 Campylobacter sp. 2014D-0258 | reverse complement strand
TCTACCATTAGATTTTAACAAGATCCAAAAGGCTTTTAACCTTTTGGATTTTAATCATCTTGAGCAAGGATTTCCTGCTTTAAAATTATCCGATACTATACAAGCATTACCACTTTCTTGAGTGCTGGCTTCATCTATACTTGCTTGTTTATCATCTTCATTGATATTTGGATCTTCATCTGTAGTTTGCATAAGCAAAGCTGTAGCAATGTCAGGTTCTTGTTGTCCTATGGTATCATTTGGATTGTTATTAGAACCGTTGTTGTTACCATTGTTAATATCACCTGAATCGGTTCCATCGTTTCCATTGTTGGAGTTGTTAGATCCTGAATTTACACTTGGTAAAATGGCGTAATTTCTATCAAAGCTTCCACTTACTGTAAGTTTATGTTCTCCATCTATACTAATATCACTCACTTCGGTTTTTAAACCTTCTAATTGTGTATAATAATCTTCATTTTTACTAATACTGTCTTGAACTTTCTTATAAGCATTATTTACAGCTTGTTTTAAACCTGCAAGAGTGGTATCAGCATTATTTCCTGTAAGTCCTTTTAAAGCTGTGTTGTAAGCTTTAACTGCGTCTTCATATTCTTTAACAGCTTTATCATACTCTGCCTTATTACTTGCTTGTTGTGTTTTTAAGTCTGAGATATTTTTTAACTTAGCTTGAACATCTGTTATTTTACTAGCATTGCTTAAAAAATCTTGACTATTTGAAAGAGCGTTTTTTAGGGTTTCGCTCGTATTTGCTTGCCCATATAGTGCAGTGATGAAATTTATGCTTTGAATTGCTTCATTTGATAATTTTTGAGTAAGCTCTGGATTGGAATAAATAGCAAAAATATTATCAATATTTGCATAGGAATTAATTTTTAAATCTTCAAATATAGAATTTAAAACTTCATTTGAGATGTCATCTTTGGTGATAAGATCACTAGTTTCTTTAAGTGCTTTACCCAACTTCACATAATCATGTGCTGAGACTATATGATATCCTCCGCTTAAACTTTTCACTCCATTGAATATAGTACTAGAAACAATTATATCTCCATTGGTTAATGCATATTTTTTTAATCCATCAAATATTCCTTCATTTCCATATTCATCAAAATCAGAAAATTGACGCGTGATAATTCCTATATATTCGGCTTTGACATACCCAGAGTTAATTATATCTCCTGCGCTAGGTTTAATTACAGGAGAAATATCTTTGTTGTATTCAAATGCTACAACCCTTCCATTTGTTGCAAATTCTTTCATCTCATCATTGCCAACTGATGAAGTGGACAAAAATACTTTATTTGCATTGATACTTCCACCTTTACCCACTACTATACCATTAGGATTGATTAAAAAGATATTATTGCTTCCACCATTGAGTGTTCCATCTATATGAGAGCTTTTAGTTCCATAAGCGATATTGAGATAGTTTTTACCACTACCATTAAAATTTACAGTTTCATTTTTAGCTATATTAAAACCACCACCCCATTGGATAACAGAATTTACTTTATTACCTGTAATAT
>NZ_VOAR01000019.1:0-2115 GCF_008000495.1 Campylobacter sp. 2014D-0258 | reverse complement strand
TCATGGGTTTATGGGCATATTAAAGCACAAGAAAATGCTTTGATTAAAAATATACTTCCTTTAGAAGAAAAACTTAAAGAAAGAAAATTAGATAAATGGATGGAAAGGGTGAGAAGGTGAAAGAAGAGCTTTTTTTAAAAAATACTCAAGCTTTGTTTGAGGTCGATGAGTTTTTAGCTTGTACACTAAGATCACTTAAATACTTAACTTTTGCACTTATCCAAGATGAAAATGGAATAAATTTTAAAAAAGATGATATTTTTCTTTATGAAAATCCCAATAAAGAGCTTTTAGAAAACCTTACTCTGTTTAAAACCGAATATAACAAATATCCTGTTTTGTTTTTTTATGGCTTTGGAAATGGAATGCTTTATAAAAGTTTATGTGAAAATAAAAATCATCAACATATTATTGTTTTTGAAGACAATCTTGAAATTTTAACTTTAGCTTTTCATTTATTTGATTTTAGCGAAGAATTAAAAAAAGAACAACTAATACTTTTTTATACTCCAAATATTAATACAGCACAACTCACCACACTTTTTACTTATGAAATCATTCAAAAAAGTGTAAAAATTTTTAATCTTTTTATCCATAATGATTTTTATCAACAATTTTATAGCACTCAAATACAAAATATAAATACTCAACTGATAGAAATGATACGATTTATCGTTTTAAACAAAGGTAATGATCCACATGATTCTTTAGTTGGAATCAAACATACCCTAGATAATCTCCCTAAAATGTTAAATCATGGAATTTTTCAAGAATTTCTCAAAGAAAGAAGAGCTAAGGTTGAAAATGCTATCATTGTTTCTACAGGACCAAGTCTTATAAAACAACTTCCTTTATTAAAAAAGTATGCTAATAAAGCTACGATTTTTTGTGCAGATAGTGCTTATGTTATCCTTGGAAAATACGGTATAAAGCCTGATTATGTTTGCATGCTAGAGCGTGATGATATAGTTTCTAAATGTTTTGATAATGATTTTGGCGATTTTAACAAAGGCATACTTTTCATACTTGCTTCTGTGGTTCACAAAGAAGTATTAGATTTTTTAGAAAAAGATCAAAGAACTTATATGCTTGTACATCGCCCTTTAAATTTTGCAGCTAGTTTAAAACTTGATGAATATGGATATCTTGGAGTAGGACACAGTGTTTCAAATATGATCTATGAACTAGCCGGAGCTTTAAGATTTGAAAGTATCATTTTTATAGGACAGGATTTAGCTTATGGCGAGGATGGAAGTTCACATCCTAAAGAGCATATACATGGAAGTCAAGGTGAAGAAATCAGAGGAGAAAAATATACACTAGCTTATGGAGGAAAAGGCAAAGTAAGAACTCAACTTACTTGGAATTTATTTCGTCAAGCTTTTGAAAAAGATATATTTTGGGCAAAAGAAAAACTCAATATCACCACCTACAACTGCACCGAAGGTGGAGCAAGGATAGAAGGAACCATAGAAAAACCTTTTTTATGGGCTTGTGAGAATTTACTTGATAAAGATTTAAATAAACCTTTTGATTTTCCAAAATTTCTAGATAAAAAACTAGCCAAAGAAAAATTAGAAAAAACAAAAAAATATCTCCAAAAAAGCATTTTAGAATCCAAAGAATTTATAAAAAAAACTCAAACTCAGCTTCAAAAGCTTAGATACACTTTAGAAAACAATGACAAGAATTTTCAAACTCTTGAAAAAATCAAAAATGATCTTTTAAATCTTTTTAAAGAATTTAAAAAACTCAAGCTTTTTAATGAACTTTGTCAAGCTATTTATTTTCATAACGAATGCGAAATTTTAAAATTTGAAGTTTTAAACACAAATAAGCAAAAAGAAAATTTAATAGACTTTTTGAAAATACAACACAATTGGTTTATCCAAGGTTTAGGATACCTTGATGCTCAAAACCAAACCATAGAAAAAAGTTTAGAAAATTGGAATTTTGACGATATAATCAAAAAATAATTAGGATTTCCAATGACCTTCACCCCTACCCAAAAAGAACTCTTTAACAAAAACATTGAGGCTTTAAGTAATATTCTTTTAAAAGAAAGTTTAAAAGAAATCAAGTCTAGTAAATTTGAACTTATCTTAGGTAAAGATA